>NZ_VFTA01000020.1:0-133877 GCF_007003935.1 Mesorhizobium sp. WSM4310 | reverse complement strand
ATGCTGGACCACTGGGCCAAGGTAGCGCCATCGCCCGCCTTCGACTATGCCTATGCCTGGGGCTCTCAACAGGGCGACACCGCGCTTGGCGACTCGCCGGCGCTGCAGGCCCTCTTCCTTCAGCATAATCAGAGCACCACCAGCGTAACTTCGACCGGCGCAACGACTCCGCCCACCAGCACGGTGCCCCCAACCACTACCGTGCCTTCGAGCAGCGATCACACTTTCTACGGCACGGGCGGCGCGGATGTGCTTCACGGCACCACCGGCGCCGATACGATGGTCGGTGGCGGCTACAACGACACCTACTATGTCAACAACGTCGGCGACAAGGTGGTGGAACTGTTGGGCGGCGGCAACGATACCGTGCTGGCATCGGTGAGTTACGCGCTGTCGGCCGGCTCGGAGATCGAGCACCTCGCCATCACGAGCAAGTCCGGCACTACGCCCATGAACCTCAAGGGAAACGGGTTCTCCCAAACCATAGACGGCAATGCCGGCAGCAACATCATCAACGGCGGTGGCGGAAAGGACGTGCTGACGGGAAATGGGGGCAAGGACTACTTTTTCTTCAATGCCGCCCTCAAGACCGGCAATGTCGACAAGATCACCGATTTTAACGTGGCACAGGACAAGATCGCGCTCGACCACCATGTGTTCACCGGCCTTCAAGCGGGCGCCCTTCCCACCTCGGCGTTCCACCAAGGCAGGGGTGCGCACGACAGTGGCGATCACATCATCTACAACAGTTCGACCGGCGCCCTGTCTTTCGACAGCGACGGCGAGGGTGGCGCACATCAGATCCAGTTTGCCACCCTGTCTCCGCATCTGTCTTTGACGGCGTCCTCGTTCATCGTAGCGTGAGCCTTGGGAAACGTCAGACCCCGATCACAAGGGTCTGACGTTTTCTTGAACACATATCGGCGGAACGAAATCGCTCCAACGCTCGTTGGTCCATCATGAGCGCTCGGGGCATCGAATTCCTGCAGAAATGGGTGGAGGATAATTTGCCACCCTATTCGAGATCCGATCCGACCCTTGCGGCGAAGCTCGCCGAGCAAGTGACGGCGGACGCCATCAAGGCGGGAATTCGCCCCGAGGAAATCTCGGAAGAAGTCGGAAGCATGTTGACCACCATGCTTGAAGTGCTCGACCAACGCGACACGAAATGATTGCGCGGCCGGTTACATTGGCAACGTCGCACGGGTCCATGGCCGACACGCCGACGGCTTCGCCGAAGAGAGTGCCACCAAGTCCTTGATCGCCAGCCAATCCAGTGGTTTGGCTCTTATCGCCTTGGTCAAACCGGGACGGTCTCGTGCTCTTTCAAGGCTCGCCTGATGATCTTGTCGAGGTCGTGAGGTTCAGCACCGTTGACTTGTATCAAGGGCCATCCATCCTGGCGCAAGCACTTGCCGATCTCCCTTGAGATATCGGCCTGCCTCAAGCCCCTGTCCACGCCGAGTTCGAACAGCAGGACCTCCAGCAGCGGTTGCTGCGCATGCCGATCCATGAGACGGCGGCGCAATGTTTCCTGCGGCGCATCGAGCTGGATAAGGAGGTCTGGTCGCGGCATGAACGCCAGGCAGTCACGAACCACGTCAATGCTTGGATTTCGCGCCAGCACAACCAGCGCGCATAAAGCCTGGATTAGGCCCTCTTCGAAAATGAAATAACCTTCCGATTGCTGCGCTTGACGCCACGACCCGCACAGCAGGGCGATATCGACCTTCATGCGCCACGACCATGTGCGGCTTCGTAGTGGGATTGACGCCAGAAGCCGCGCCGCGACACCATCCTTCGGCAGGGTCGACAGCAAGACTGGGCCGGAGGTGGCAATCTTTTTGCCAATGCGCCCAATGCCATGGCGAACTTCCGGACCGTCTTCCTGGGCCGACCCATATTCAATCAGGCGATACCCGTTCACTGTCTTCACGTTGATGTCGTATTTCGCCATCCCCTGGCAGAGGCCGCGAAGAAGTGTGGTCTTCCCTGCACCAGGCGGCCCGAACAACTCGATGATCATCACGCAATACCCAAATGTCTCCGAGCAAGCAGTCATTCGCCTGCGTATCAAAGCTTAGCCGGATTACGAGCCACACCAACGTTCATTTGAATGATCTTTCATATATGCCGGAGGCACGCGGGATTGGCCCTTGGCAAGCGTCTCAAGATCGGGGACCTCCGGGCGGACCGGCCGTTACCGAAGGGGAATTGGAGAACGTCTTCGAGGCCGGGAGCGGGAAAGCACTGTCTGATCAAGATCGAGGCATCATCCGAATGATTGATGAAAAGATTTCGGTGGCGAGTGATGGTCGACCTTCAGCTTGGTGGGGCCCTGAATGTCTTCAGCGTATTTGCAGTCTGAAGCGGTGAATGAAGATCTGCGGGTGGATTGTCGACCGACGACGACCCGCGGATGGTCAGATATTCCCGAATACGCTCTTGACGAAGGGGGACCCCTCTGGCGCCCCTATCAGCGGATGGGCGCCGGGTTTGCCGACATTCCCGTCTTCGATCACCTTAGAAACGTCGCAAGGCAATATCCCGACAAGGTCGCGATCGGCGACGGCGCCAATCGCCTGACTTATTCCGAGCTTTTCCGGGCTGTCGAGACATTGTCGCACCGTATCGCTACCGTCGTTCCCGAAGGACAGGCGGTCGGAATCCTTCAGGCCAACTCGGCCTGGTACGCCGTGGCGATACTGGCCAGTATGGCGGCCGGGCGGCCTTCGGTTCCGCTCAACATGAGAGATCCGGGCTCTCGGATCATCGAGATCGTGGATGCCGCACGGCTCGGCGCCATCATAGGCGCTGGAAATGTTCGCCTAATCGATTTGCCGCAGGAAGTCCTATGGATCGATATTGCGGCTGGCGTCGCGCCGAACGGTCAACAGGCATCACAGCAGCCACAGCTCCCTTCGGTTTCCGTCGATGCGCCCGCAATGGTGCTTTACACATCAGGTAGCACCGGACGCCCCAAGGGCATCGTCAACAGCCAACGCAGCCTGCTGTGGCGCGTCCGGCAATATGTCGACGCGTGCCATATCAACGCGGATGACGTTTTCCTGCCGCTGACCGGGCCTGCCACGATCGCCGGTTGCCGGGAGATTTTTACTGCACTGCTGACTGGCGCCACATTGCACCTTCTCGAGGTGGAGGCGGTCGGCCTCCGCGCTGTCCGCGCTCGGGTTCAAGCCGAAGGTGTGACGATCGCCTATCTTGTGCCGGCGCTGCTTCGGGCACTGTTGACCGAGGCCCCTGCTGACGCTTTCCAGTCGCTCAGAGTGGCACGGATCGGTGGCGAGAAGGTGTCGTGGACGGACATCGCCTTGCTGCGCAAAGCCGTTTCGGACCAGTGCCTGATCCAGATCGGCTACTCGTCAACCGAGACCACCGGCTCGCAATGGTTCCTGCCGCAGGATTGGCCGGAGCAAGACGCATCGATCCCCGTCGGCAGACTGCTTCCCGGGATGGCATTCGCTATCGTCGACGACGCAGGACACGATGTCGGGACAGGCGAGAGTGGAGAGCTTCTGATCAAAAGCCCCTATGTTCTGCTTGGTCATTGGGAGAACGGCGTCGTCATTCCCGCGCGGCCGGACCCGGACGATCCCGGTGTGCGGGTCTTTGCGACGGGCGACCTCGTTCGGCTGGACGACGATGGCCTGTTGCGCATCGTCGGCCGCAAGGGGCGCCAGATCAAGATCAATGGTCGACGCGTCGAGCCCGCCGAGCTCGAACGGGTCCTGCGTTGCGCGCCTTCGGTGGCGGATGCCGTGGCAATCGTGACGCCGGCCGAGGAACTCATCGCATTCGCGGTTGCCCAGCGCTTCGCCGGGGCTGCTTTCGCGGAGGAGCTTCGTCAGCTCGTCAGAACGACGTTGCCGGCGCCGCTGCGTCCCTTGCGGTTGCACACCATCGCGGAGATCCCACGCTTGCCGGGAGGTAAGGTAGACCTGGCAACGCTCACCGAAATGGATCGTACGGAGAGAAAGACCGCGCCAGCCGTCCAGCCGCCCGCTGCCCGACCGCTCCCCGCAGGAAGCCAACTGAATACAAGGCAAGTGGTGCAGCACGCGTGGATGCAGGTTCTCAACACGGGCGCTGCGGTGGGAAATTGGGATGAGGCGGGGGGAGATTCGCTGCAGCTGCTGCATTGCGTCATGGCGATCGAGAGCGCCATAGGGCAAGAGCTCGGCCTCGAGGCCTTCACCGTCGGTATGAGCTTCGACGAGATGGTTGAGGCTGTTGTCTCCGCACAGGCGGGCGAACGACACGCGAAGAAGCATCACCCTCCGGTTCTTTTCCTGTTCCCGGGGTCCGTCGGTTATGGTCCGAGCCTGGCTGCGTTCGCAGCCGCCATGGGCAAAGTCGCCCGCGTGAACCCCATTCGGTATCCTGCCCTCGCCGCGATATTGGACGGACATAACAGCCTCTCCGCCATGGCTGCCGCCGCAGTCGAGCAGATAGACCGCGCCCAGCCTGACGGCCCTGTGCGACTTCTCGGCCATTCGCTTGGTGGCGCGGTTGCGTTCGAGGTCGCGGCACGGCTTCTGGCGGCCGGTCGATCGGTAAGGTTTTTGGGTATCCTCGATACGAGCCTTCTGGACGAGCCGAGCAACCATTGGGAGACACTTACCCGCACATTCCATCGCATTCGCACCAATCGCATATCCGCCCACCGGATGGCTTGCCGAGCTCTTGCCAAGATCACCGTCGCCATGGGCTGCGAGGCGTATCTTGCCAGGATTCTCGACCGCTTTGGCAAGGGAGAGTTCAGCCCGACCAGCTTCAGAACCAAACTGGAACTGCAGGAAGTCTTGCGGGCGCGGTCTTTCTTCCAGTGGCTCGCGGCACCCAAACCGGCCCTGCCCATCTCCGGCACCTTGTTCCGATGCCGTCGGGAGGGAATGCCTCGGGCCCTGGGCTGGGAAAGCGCTCTGGCGCATTTGGACGTGGTTCCGATCATGGGCAACCACATCGACCTTGTCATAGAGCCCAATCTTGCCACCAACCGCCCGCTCATCGAGACGGCCGTCGTGCGGACCTACTCCCCGGCCGAGTCTCGCAAAAGGGAGGATCTGTCATCGACGTGATCTCACACTTCAGCAAGGACATGCTGGTGCTCGATGCTCGTGCGGAGGTCGATCGCATCGTTGACACCTTGCGCAAGCAGGTTCTTGGCACGCTCCGCCGTCGCGGAGTGGTTGTCGGCCTTTCCGGCGGCATCGACAGCTCCGTCGTCGCGACCCTGTGCACACGGGCGTTCGGCAAAGACAAGGTCTTGGGCCTGTTCATGCCGGAGCGCGATTCCTCCGGCGACTCCCTGAGACTTGGCCGCCGTGTCGCGGCACAGCTTGGCATTGAGAATATCCTGGAAGACATAGGCCCGGCAGTGGAAGCCGTCGGCGCCTATCGTCGGCAGATCGAGGCGATCCGGACCGTCGTTCCCGACTATGGGGACGGCTGGAAATGCAAGCTGGTGATCGAACCGGTTCTCGAGAGCAACGGCCTCAACATCACCCGGCTCACCGTCCAGGATCCGGAGGGCAAGGTCGACACGGTGCGTCTGTCGCCTGCCGCCTATCTGCAGATCGTCGCCGCAACCAACTATAAGCAGCGTCTGCGCAAGATGACGGAATACTACCACGCCGACCGCCTCAAATACGCGGTTGCGGGGACACCAAACCGTTTGGAGTACGACCAGGGGTTTTTCGTCAAGCAGGGCGACGGAACCGCCGACGTGATGCCGATCGTCCACCTTTACAAAACCCAGGTTTATCAGCTCGCGGAATATCTCGGGGTGGACGAGGAAATCCGCCAGCGGGCACCGACCACCGACACATTCTCCATGGCGCAAAGCCAGGAGGAGTTCTACTTCGCGCTGCCCTATCATCTGATGGATTTATGCCTCTACGGCCTAAACCATGGGATCGCCAGCGATGAGGTCGCGGCGGTTGCCGGCCTCACCGAGCCCCAGCTGCAGAAAGTCTTCAAAGACATCGACGCGAAACGGCGGGCCGCCCACTATCTTCACGCGCGGCCTTTGCTCTCCGTGGAAATTGGCGAGGATTGACCGGGAATGTGCGGCATCGCTGGAATTGTGACCCTGAACGCCGCGGCGGCTTCTCCTTCACGCGAGGCGCTGATGCGGATGGTGGGCACGCTGGCGCATCGCGGGCCGGACGAGCGCGGCATCTACCGCGACAAGCGTGCAGGGCTGGCGCATGCCCGCCTGTCCGTCGTCGATCTTTCCAGCGGCCAGCAGCCGCTTGCGGACACAGGCGATACGACCTGGATCGTATTCAACGGCGAGATATTCAACTATGTCGAGCTGCGGGAAAAGCTGATTGCGCTTGGCCACCGCTTCCGGACCCGCAGCGACACGGAGGTCGCGCTGCATGCGTATCGCGCATGGGGCGAAGCGGCCTTCGAGCGGATGAACGGCCAATGGGCAATCGCAATCTGGGACTCAATAGCAGGTCGTCTCGTCTTGTCGCGCGACCGGTTCGGCATTTGCCCCCTGCATTTTTGCGAGCATGCGGGCCGCCTATATTTCGCCAGTGAAGTGAAGGCCATTTTCGCAGCCGATCCAGCCATCCCTCGCGCGTTTGATCCTGCCGGCCTCGATCAGACGTTCACGCTCTGGACTGTCGTTCCACCGCAAGGGGTATTTCAGGGAATCCACGAGCTCGTACCGGGGCATGTCCGCATCTACCAGGATGGCACCGTTCGCGAGCAGGTCTTTTGGCAGCCTTCCTACCCCGAGAATATCGGAGCGCAGCACGGCGAGTTCAGCGGGTCGTGCGATGACGCGGTGGACCGCGTGCGTGACGCCCTCGAGGCCGCGACGGCACTCCGCATGGTGCGCGCCGACGTGCCTGTCGGGTGTTACCTGTCGGGAGGACTGGACAGCTCGCTCGTGGCGACACTGGGAAGGCGTTTCGCCGGCCGACGCTTCCAGACCTTCTCCTTGCGTTTTGCCGACGCCGAATATGACGAGACCCGCTTCCAGCGCCTGGTTGCCGAAGCAACCGGCAGCGAGCACCATGAGGTGGTGGTTTCGCGCGGCGATATCGCGGCAATCTTTCCTGAGGTGATCTATCATACCGAGCGCCCGATACTGAGGACCGCCCCGGCGCCGCTGTTCCTGCTATCGAGGCTGGTGCGCGAGCGTGGCATCAAGGTCGTGCTGACCGGCGAAGGTGCCGACGAAATGTTCGCCGGCTACGACCTGTTCCGTGAAGCCAAGGTCCGCCGATTCTGGGGACGCCAGCCGGCGTCGACACGACGCTCACGCCTCCTGGAGCGTCTTTACCCGTATCTCACCCGCTCGCCGGTGCAACAGCAAGCGATGGCGCGCCAGTTCTTCGGACGCGGGATCGAGGCGCATGACGCGCCCGGCTTTGCCCATGACACGCGCTGGCGCAGCACCGGCGCCATCAAGCGCCTGTTCTCCGCGGATCTGCGCGCCGATTCCCAGCGCCGCGACGCCGTGTCGGAGTTGCTTGGCAGTCTGCCCGCGGCGTTTTCGCGCTGGAGCCCTCTTGCGCAGGACCAGTATCTCGAGGTCCAGACGTTGATGTCGGGCTATCTGCTTTCCTCGCAGGGCGACAGGATGCTGATGGCTCACTCCGTCGAGGGGCGCTTTCCGTTCCTCGACGATGAACTTGTGAGGCTCGCGAATTCACTTCCGCCTTCCTACAAGCTGCGTGTCCTGGATGAGAAGCACGTGCTGAAACGCGTGGCGGAGCCGATCGTGCCCTCCGAGATCGTAACCCGCAAGAAGCAGCCATTCCGGGCGCCCAATGCGCTTTGCTTCGCTGACGACGCCGCACCTGAATACATTCGCGAAGCGCTTTCGGAGACGGCGATACGCAAGGCGAATGTTTTCGATCCGGCTTCGGTCACACGCCTGCTCGGCAAGTGCCAGGCCAGGACCGGTGACGGTGATCTTTCCAATGCCGACAACATGGCGCTTGTCGGCGTGCTGTCGACCCAGCTCCTGCACCAGCAGTTTGTCGCGAGCTGTCCCGGTGCAACCCACATGCGTTGGCTCAGCGTCGACGTCGACCGCGAACATCGGGAGGAGCGCTTGCATGTTGCATGATGCCGTACCCCTGCTGCATGACTACCTCGCCCACTCCGCCGGCCGGCTCGGCGACAAGGTAGCGCTGGTGTGCGGCAAGCAACGTGTCACCTATGGCGAGCTCGAGGCGCGCGCCAATGCAATCGCCACGGATTTGGCCGCATCAGGGGTCGCGCGCGGCGACCGCGTGATGATCTTCGCCGACAACACGGTCGAGACGGTGGTGAGCTTCTGGGCTGTACTCAAGGCGAATGCGGTGGTGTGCATCGTCAACCCGCTGACCAAGAGCGACAAGCTTGATTATCTGCTCAACGACTGCCTACCGGCGGCGCTGATCACCGACGCGCATCTGCACTCGATCTTCCGCGAACCGGCGCGCAGCTGCCCGTCACTTCTGCGGACGATCGTTTCCGGATCGATCGATGATGACGAGCTCTCCCGATTGCCGCAAGCCATACGCTGGGACATCGCGGTCGCCGCCGGCGACGCGCCGCCGGCGCGGCGCTGCATCGATATCGATCTTGCCGCCATCATCTACACGTCCGGCTCGACGGGTGAACCCAAGGGCGTGATGCTGACGCACAGGAACATGATGACCGCGTGCGCGTCGATCGCTTCCTACCTCGAGCTTGCAGAGGACGAGGTGATCCTCAATGTCCTACCCCTCGCCTTCGATTACGGCCTGTACCAGATGGTCATGGCGTTTCGCACCGGCGCCCGGCTGGTGCTCGAACGTTCGTTCGCCTTCCCGGCGCAGGTCCTTGGGCTGATCAGGCAAGAGGGGGTTACGGGTTTCCCCGGCGTGCCGACCATCTTTGCGGCACTCTCCGAGCTCAAGTCCCTCAAGGACCAGGATTTCTCAAGCATTCGCTACGTCACGAACACCGCGGCGGCCCTGCCCCTCAAGCATATTCTCATGCTTCGGGATCTGTTTTCGAGCGCACGCATCTATTCGATGTACGGCCTCACCGAATGCAAGCGTTGCACCTATTTGCCGCCGGAGGATCTCGCGCGAAAGCCGTTGAGCGTCGGGATCGCGATCCCGAATACCGAAATGTGGATCGTCGACGAACATGACAGAAGGGTCGGCCCCGGCGTCGTTGGCCAGCTCGTCATTCGCGGCGCGACAGTCATGAAGGGCTACTGGGGCAAGCCCGAAGCGACGGCCAGGAAGCTCAAACCCGGCCCGTTGCCCGGCGAGCAGGTCCTATATACCGGCGACTACTGCCGGATGGACGCGGAGGGCTACCTCTACTTCGTCAGCCGCGGTGACGAGATCATAAAATCGCGAGGCGAGAAGGTGGCGCCGAAGGAAGTGGAGAACGTCCTTATGGATATTCCCGGCGTCCGGGAAGCAGCGGTCATCGGTGTTCCCGACGAACTCCTTGGGCAGGCGGTTAAGGCGTTTGTCGTGATGGAGAATGGAAGAACCATCGGCGAAAAACAGCTGCAGATGGAGTGCCAGAAACGACTGGAAAACTTCATGGTTCCGAAGTCCATCGTCGTCGTGGCCAGCCTACCGATGACGGATACCGGCAAACTCAAGAAAACGGCCCTGTCATGAGGTGGGCGCGGGGACGAGGTCGCTTATTTTATTGTGTCTTACAGAGGGCGAATTCATGTTGACGATCAAAGACCGCACCGGAACCTACAGCGAGCAGATCCGCAGTTTCCTGGTTTCGAATTTCTACGTGAGCGACGTGAAGGCATTGATGAGCGACACGTCCTTGCTCGACCAGGGCATCGTCGACTCGACGGGAGTGCTTGAGATTATAGGCTTCATAGAGGAGACCTTTGGCATCATCGTCGAAGACAGCGAGCTCTTGCCTGAAAACCTCGATTCCATTCAAGGGATCGAGCAATACATCATCCGCAAGATGAATTGATTGCCGGCGTAAAGCCCAGACCGGTTCGCGCAATTGCTCTGGGTTTCCGCACGCTCATGCCTGCGACTTGGCTTGTCCCAGGACCACCCGGCCCTCGCCCGCTTCGTTCGACACAGCGCGGATGTTCTCGTATGCCTTGCCGCGCTCCAGCAGTCCCATCACCTGCCGGTCCTGGCCAAGGCCGACCTCGAAGAGCAGGGTGCCGCCAGGCCGCAAGTATCGTGGCGCGTCCTTCACCACCCGCATATGGATGCTCAGGCCGTACGGGCCGGCCGCGAACGCTTCGCGCGGCTCGAGTTCGACCAGATGCGCGCGGTCACCCTCAAGCCGCTTTTCCGAAATGTAGGGCGGATTGCAGACGATAATGTCGATCGTTCCGTCGAGCCCAAGGCCCGAGAGAGCGTCGAACAAATCGCCCTGAAGCACCGAAACGCGGTCAGCCATGCCGTGATGGGCGGCGTTACGGCGTGCCACGTCGACGCATCCGTCGGTGAGGTCGCTCGCCCAGACACGTGCGGTGGGAATGTGGTGGGCGATGGCACACGCCAGATTGCCAGTGCCACAGCACATGTCGACGATGCGCGGCGCCGGCAGGTTCATTTGATGCAAAACACCAAGGGCCGTCCTGCCCAGCAATTCCGTCTCTGGCCGGGGGACGAGCGCACCGGGCGCGACGAGCAACTCAAGTCCCATGAAAATGGCGCGGCCCGTGCCATAGGCGTCGGCGACACTGAACTCTTTGCTCATGGCGAACCCGCTGGCTTAATGTTTCCAGTATAGCTGTTCGGCATTCCTGCGCCAGTCAAACCTGTGGTTGGAGAACCCCGGCAAGCTGCCAGCCGATTAGTCTTTGACACCCATGTCGAGCGCGGCAATGACGGCATTCAGGCGCTCGGGTGTTAGATCGTTCTTCAATCGCCGCAGATTGAAATCGAGGTGTTCCTTCTTGAGCATGGAGACCAGGGTGACGCCGGCCGAATTCGTTGCGAATGCGTAATCGGCGAGAAATGCGATAGCAATTTCAGTGGGACTGCCGCGGTATCCGAGGTCACCAAGAGCGACCAGTATTCCCTTGCGCGCATTGAATTTCGCGACGATTCGATTGAGGCCCGAGAATGTCCCGTGCGTTACGAACGTTCTGTGCCGGTGAACGCGCGCCTTCAACTTGGCGAGATTTGACTCCAGCGGGGTATTGGCAATCTGCACGAACCGATAAGGCAGCGATTCCTGGAGAGCCGTCATTCCGGCCTCGAGGTCTCCCGCGACCGAGATGGCCCGGGCCTTCCCGTCCTGAATCACGCGCTCCAGGGCCCGGATGATATCCTCGCGAACAAGCTCTTCGGCGGTCGGACGATGCAGTGCGAGGACATCGACATAATCCGTGCGAAGACGCCCCAGGCTTTCCTCGACACTGGATCTTATCAACGCCGCGGACAGCGGCACCTTGAAAGGCGTGGGGCGCACTCTTGAAGCATGCTGCTTAAGCGCCGGAACCGTCGCAACAGCGATCCGCGACAACGGCTTCAGCAGTCGCATGGTGGCGGAGGTCTTCGGCGGACGCATGCCAACCTTGGTGCAGACGCAGACGCTATCGCGTTTCCTGGATGCAAATTCACCCCAGATCGATTCAGCCATGCCGTCGCCGTACGAAGGCGCTACGTCGTACCAGGTCACCCCTGCTTCGTAGGCGCGTTCCAAGGTCTCGATGCCCTTGCGAACTCCGATACGAGAGCCAAGCGAAGCGCAGCCAAAGCCGATACTTGAAACCTTGCTGCCAATAGCTTCGACAAAGACCAGCTTCATGGCAAAGCCTCGTTTTTGATACCGGCATCAAGCCGCCGCTGTCTCAGTCGAATGATCTTTTTGTCTTTCTGTCAATAGACAAGAAAGAAATCCATGAGCCAGCGCCAGTGCAAAAGGTGGCATTAAATAGCATATCTGCGCGTCTCGGATCGTGATCACGGGTGACTGCATGCAGAACAGAAACGGATTCTTAGTCAGGTAAAAATTCCTCCAGAAAGATAGTGGCGGGCCGGACGGTATATTTATAATTTTGATTTTATTGACTTTTTCGTGGGCCGGGACGTTCGCGAGGTAGTTATCTGTATGCCTTGGCGGCGATTTCAGCGACCGGGCCATAGTGAGCAGATCTTTGCTCTCGATCAAGGAAGCCCCAATTCATTGAGCTAGATTTTGAACCAGCTGAAGGGCGCCTGGGAGCAAAGAATGTTCTCGCCGAGGAGGGCTATGGCTTGGCCGGATATCGCAGTTCGATGACTCCGCCTCTGATTCTTCTGTCGAATTGACAGTGTCGTGATTTAAAGCCGAACCTGGCATGGCACCAGCGCTACCTTGTCTTGAAGCAGCGATGGTCCGGGAGCTGAAGGAAAGACTGGTTTTGGGAGGAAGCATGGGCGAGGACCTATCCGGTCATCATGCCGACCGCATTCAGGCCGCGATCGCTTCGGACGCGGCGGCGAAATCCGCGCTGGTCGCGTCCTGGCGACGGTCTTCCAATTTGCACCGGCTCGATCCAACCGACTGCCGTTCCCCACGCTACCTCACGGAGACGGAGCTGGGGCAGGCCCGCCAACGTATCGAACCACTCGTCCGGGCTGCCCAATCGAGTCTGGACCGGCTCTATCTCGCGGTGGGCGGCGTCGGATGCTGCGTCCTCCTCGCCGATCGTGATGGCGTGCCCGTCGAACGGCGCGGCGCGCCTGTGGATGACGAAACGTTTCATTCCTGGGGTTTGTGGACTGGCTCCGTCTGGAACGAGCAAAGCGAGGGCACCAACGGTATCGGCACCTGCCTGGTCGAACAGCGCGCGCTGACGATCCACCGCGACCAGCATTTTCATACGCGCAATACGGGGCTCAGTTGCACCACCGCTCCGATCTACGACCACCAGGGAGATCTGGTGGCCGCGCTCGACGTGTCGTCCTGCCGCGCTGACCTGACCGAAGCTTTTGCCAACCTTATTTCGCTAGCCGTTATCGACGCGGTGCGTCGGATCGAGGCAGAGAACTTCAAAATGGCATTCCCCAAGGCCCGCATTCTGCTGGCGCCGGTGGCCGACAAAGGCTCCGGCGCACTGATCGCCGTGGATACAGACGATTTGGTGGTCGGCGCGACCCGGTCGGCTCGCCTTGCGCTTGGAATCACCCAGCAGTGCCTGGACAAGCCGATGCCGGCGGCCGATCTGCTCGGCTGGGCCGGCCCAGAAGTGCTTGCCGAGGCGGAGCGCGGTGTTCTGCAGCGGGCGCTCGCGCGGGCGGACGGAAATGTCTCGGCCGCGGCCCAGGCGCTGGGCATCAGCCGCGCGACGCTTCACCGCAAGCTCAACCGCCTGGACGTCCACAGGTCGCACTGACCATTCGAAACCTCATACGGCTGTCGCAATTCTGCGACACATCCCGCCCGCGCGCTGTCTCCGGGGCGGTGACATTGGCGGCCTAAATCGCAACTCTCTTCCGAAGCGTCGCATCCCGCGACGTCAGCTTTGGGAGGAAGACACATGAACAAGGTTGAATTCTCACGCCCGGTCAAGGCGCCTTTCGACAAGCGCTACGGCAATTTCATCGGCGGCAAATGGACCGAACCCCGCTCCGGCCGCTACTTCGAGAACCACTCCCCGGTGAACGGCCAGCTGCTGTGCGAGGTGGCGCGCTCGGATGCCCAGGACATCGAGGCGGCCCTGGATGCGGCCCATGCCGCCAAGGACGCGTGGGGACGCACCAGCGTGGCAGAGCGGTCGCTTATCCTCAACCGCATCGCCGACCGCATGGAGGAGAACCTCGATCTGCTCGCCTGCGCCGAAACCTGGGACAACGGCAAGCCGATCCGAGAAACGACCGCGGCCGACCTGCCTCTGGCCATCGACCATTTCCGGTATTTCGCTGGCGCCGTGCGCGGCCAGGAAGGCAGCCTTTCGCAGATCGACGACGACACGGTCGCCTATCATTTCCACGAGCCGCTCGGCGTGGTCGGCCAGATCATTCCCTGGAACTTCCCGCTGCTGATGGCATGCTGGAAGCTCGCGCCCGCGCTTGCGGCCGGCAACTGCGTCGTGCTGAAGCCCGCCGAGCAGACACCGGCCGCCATCCTGCTCTGGGCCGATCTTATCGGCGATCTGCTGCCGCCAGGTGTGCTCAACATCGTCAACGGCTTCGGCCTCGAGGCCGGCAAGCCACTCGCGTCTTCGCCGCGCATCGCCAAGATCGCCTTTACCGGCGAGACCACGACGGGCCGGCTGATCATGCAATATGCCAGCCAGAACCTCATCCCCGTCACACTGGAACTGGGCGGCAAGTCGCCCAACATCTTCTTCAAGGACGTTGTCGCCGAGGACGACGATTTCTTCGACAAGGCGATCGAAGGCTTCGTCATGTTCGCGCTGAACCAAGGGGAGGTCTGCACCTGCCCGAGCCGCGCGCTCATCCATGAATCGATCTACGACAGGTTCATGGAACGTGCCCTCAAGCGCGTCGAAGCGATCGTGCAGGGCGACCCGCTCGATCCCGCGACGATGATTGGCGCCCAGGCCTCGTCCGAGCAGCTTGAAAAGATCCTGTCCTACATCGACATCGGCCGCCAGGAAAGCGCCGAGGTGCTGACCGGCGGCGCCCGCAATGTTCTGCCCGGCGACCTGGCGGGCGGCTATTACGTCAAGCCGACCGTGTTCAGGGGCCACAACAAGATGCGCATCTTCCAGGAGGAGATTTTCGGACCGGTGGTTTCGGTCACGACCTTCAAGGACGACGACGAAGCGCTCAGCATTGCCAACGATACGCTCTACGGGCTCGGCGCCGGCGTCTGGACACGTGACGGCAACCGCGCCTATCGCTTTGGCCGCGCGATCCAGGCCGGCCGCGTCTGGACCAACTGCTACCACGCCTATCCCGCGCATGCGGCCTTCGGCGGCTACAAGCAGTCCGGCATCGGCCGCGAGACGCACAAGATGATGCTCGACCATTATCAGCAGACCAAGAACATGCTGGTCAGCTATAGCCCGAAGAAGCTCGGCTTCTTCTGATCGGCTGTTTGTCGCACAGGCGCGGCTCCGCGAGGGGCCGCGCCCAAGACTGGAGATCGGAAAGACCATGCACGCAAAGGTCACGGCGACGCCGGCCGCCCTCGAACTGGTCGCGGAGATCGTTGCCGAGCATGGGCCGGTGCTGTTCCACCAATCCGGCGGCTGCTGCGACGGCTCTTCGCCCATGTGCTATCCGCGCGCCGGCTTCATCGTCGGCGACCACGATGTACTGCTCGGCCACATCGAAGACGTACCCTTCTACATCGGCGCGTCGCAATTCGAGGCCTGGAAGCACACCGATCTGATCATCGACGTGGTGCCTGGCCGCGGCGGCATGTTCTCGCTCGACAATGGTCGTGAGAAGCGGTTCCTGACGCGGTCGACGATCTGCGCCGTCCAGATGTGATGTCGGTGCATCGGGCTGCTTGCCCTTTGTCCCAGTGAAAGGAACGCACCAGAAAAACAGACGCGTGGACAACCGACAGGCGGCAAGAAGCGCGTGCTTCGGTTCTCATCCTCCATCGGTTTGATCTTGCACAATGCAAAGCGCCGCTGCGCCGCTACGATCAGCATATGGTCATAAATCTGTTCGCCGGCACGATCGTCATCAGCCTGACGGTCCTCATCCATACCTTCGGTCTCATCGCGATTACCCACGCCATGGCGCACCTCGTGGCTCGCTTCCGCATGCACGGCCGTCGCAGCCGAGTGGTCGCGATTATCAGCGTCGTCATGGGGCTCTTTGCCGTTATCACAGCCGAGGTGTGGCTGTGGGCCGGCGTGTATCTTGAACTCGGCGTCTTGCCGGACTTCGAGACCGCGCTCTATTTTTCCACCATTACCTTTTCGACGGTCGGATATGGCGACGTGGTTCCCGCCCATGGCTGGCGCGTGCTGGCGGCGCTCGAGGGCGTGAACGGATTTCTGCTCATCGGCTGGTCGACCGCCTACCTGGTCGCTGCCGGAACGCGCATCGGCCCGTTCAGGGTTGGCGAGCACTTCTGACCGGACAGGCGCTCAGACCGCCACTGAATGCCTGGCTGCGCCGGCTTCGAGGTACTTGTCGAACTTCGCTGCAACCGCCCTGACAAGCGGGCGGCTGTCCTTCGGCACGACGAAGTTTTCGCCGTCGAGCCGAAGCAGCAGCCCGCCGCCGCTGATCGCAAGTCGACTTGCCATGGCCAGGAGACTCTGGCCGACGTCGCCGAAGCGCTCGACCAGTTCGATCGCCGAGAAGGCGAAATGGCACATCAGACGCTCGATGATCCAGCCTCTCGCCAGATCGTCGACGCTGAGCTCGATGCCGCGCGCCACTGCCAGCTGTCCGGAATCCACGGCCTTCTCGTATGCGCCGGTTGCGACGATGTTCTGGGCGTAGCCCTGGCGGTATCGGCTGATCGCGGAAGGCCCGAGCCCAATCAGCGTCTCGCAATTGTCCTCTGTATAGCCCTGGAAATTGCGGCGGATCTTGCCGGTGCGAGCCGAGATGGCGAGCGTATCGTCCGGCTTGGCGAAATGGTCCAGCCCCAGGGCCTCGTATCCGGCGTCCACGATCAGCCGGGCGGCGAGCTGCGATTGCGCCAACCGTCCGGCGGAATCGGGGAGCCATGCTTCGTCGATCATCGTTTGATGTTTCTTGAACCAAGGCACATGCGCGTAGCCGAACAGCGCCAGCCTGTCGGGCTGCAGCGTCAACGCCTGGGCGACGGTGCGAGTAACACTCTCGAGGGTCTGGTGCGGCAGTCCGTAGAGCAGGTCGAGGTTCACCGAATTCACGCCACGCGCCCGCACGGCGTCCACCACGCTCTTGGTCAGCAGGAAGGTTTGCTCGCGATTGATGGCTTTCTGCACCTTGGGATCGAAATCCTGAACGCCTAGGCTCGCCCTCGTCATGCCCATCGCGGACAGGGCGTCGAGCCGGGCCTCGTCCATGTCGCTCGGATCGATTTCGACACTGAGGCTGGCATCGTCGAGCACATCGAAACGATCCCGCAGCGCTTTTCCAAGCGACAGGATGTCCTCGGGATTCAGCATCGTCGGCGAGCCGCCGCCGAAATGGATGGCGCGCACCCGGCCCTTGCCGCGCACGAGGCGGCCAACCGTCTCGATCTCCCTATGCAAGGAGTGCAGAAAGGTCGCCACCGGCTGATAGTGCCGGGTCTGCTTGGTGTGGCATGCGCAGAACCAGCACAGCTTGTCGCAGTAGGGAATATGCAGATAGAGCGATATCTCGTCATCGCTTTCGAGCGCTTCGAGCCAAGTCCGACAGACAGCCGCATCAACCCCCGGGTGGAAATGAGGCGCTGTCGGATAGCTCGTGTACCGCGGTACATTTTCGCCAAGCCTGGCGGCCACTTCCGGTTGCATGTCGCTTCCTCTGTGTTTGCAAGGTCAAGGCAATGGCCGCAACCGCGCGCCAATGCCTTGATTTCGGTCAAAGCCTTTGCACCGGACAAACTGTCACAAGGCTTTTTCAAGGGCCGACACTTATCTTGC
Organism: Mesorhizobium sp. WSM4310; assembly: GCF_007003935.1. Lineage (NCBI taxonomy): Bacteria > Pseudomonadati > Pseudomonadota > Alphaproteobacteria > Hyphomicrobiales > Phyllobacteriaceae > Mesorhizobium > Mesorhizobium sp. WSM4310. Next base: position 116,368 of record NZ_VFTA01000020.1, on the reverse strand, counting down.
CGATACTGAGGGTCCTCGGACGATCGTGATGACAGTACGTCAAGATGTTCATAGCGCCGGCATTCCCGTGCTTTGCCAATCATGCGAGGCGCGGCATCGCGGCGTATGCGGTGCGCTCGACCCCGATCAATTGGTCGGACTCGCCAAGCTTTCGTCAAAGCACACCATTGAACCGGGCGTGGAGCTGATTGGCGACGCCGAGACCGTCGACAGCTATTCCAACGTGCTTTCCGGCGTGGTGAAGCTGACGAAAAGCCTTTCGGACGGGCGCCAACAGATTGTCGGGCTTCAGTTTGCTCCCGATTTTCTGGGGCGGCCATTCAAGGTGGAAAGCGCTATCAACGCCGAAGCGGCAACGGCCGTCTCCCTGTGCTCGTTTCCAAGAGCGTCCATCGAGAGAATGATGAGGGAATCGCCGGAGCTCGAGCATCGCCTGCTCAAGCAGACATTGAACGAGCTTGACGAAGCACGCGACTGGATGGTGACGCTGGGGCGCAAGACGGCCGCGGAAAAAGTGACGAGCTTTCTGCTGATGATTGCCAGAAACATCGATCCCACGCTCGATCCGGCCACCAACGCGACGAGCTTCGAGCTGCCGCTCACACGCGCCGACATCGCCGATTTCCTCGGCCTGACCATCGAGACGGTGAGCCGCCAGTTGACCCGGCTGCGGACAGACGGGCTGATCCGGATCGAGAACAATCGACATGTGACGGTGACCAGCCTTAACCGCTTGGCCAGTCGCTCCGGCGCCTGACCTCAATCAGCGATCCCGATCATCGGCAGCACGTGCTCGCGTTCAAACGCGATGTGCCGGCGCAAATTCTCGAACAGGCCGCGCAACATGAACCCGATGGCTTCGGGATTCTCGACTGTCTCGCCATGTCCGATGGCCAGCAGGATTTCAGTCACCTCACCGGCAAAGCATTCGTCTTCCACATGCTCGGCCCGCAATCGTCGGGTCGAGGCAAGGTTCGCCTCGCTGCCGACCACCGCCTCCTCGTAAGCCGGAAAAATGATGGCCTCTTCGTACTGATGGATGCTGCGCAGAAGCGGCACGATCGAGTTGGCTGTGCTGAGGCATATCATCCGATCAACACCTGGCAGAGCGTCCGCGATTTGTTCCAGAGCATCGCAAAGGCGGAGTTTCTCGTCATGCGCACGCCGCATCACCGCGGTCGGGACGGCCTCCCGCCCGGCCAGCGTGGCGATTTCACGGCGGTTTTCAAACAGCGACGGTCCTCGCACTTTCTCCGAGTCCAATGTCAGCCTCCGGTCTTTTGCAAGGCTTACGCTGCCCAATGATAACGCGGTGGGCTTTGACCTGGATCAAGGCACCGGCAACCCGGCTGAGGAATTGTGCCGCTGCGGATTTGCTTTCCGCGCACGGAATCCGAGGTCGGGGACATGTCATGAAATTCGGCACTGAAACTGTGGCTCTAAGCCTGTTTGCATTCGCGGCCCTGGTGGCCGCCGGCTTTGGCGTGGATGAGCCTTTCCGCCAGCATATGTGGGTGCTGTTCATCGTGCTGCTGGGCTTTGTCGCTGTTCTTCTGCGCAAGACCAGTTTCGCGCCGGCGGCTCCGATCGATCCGTCCGCCTATATGGACGGGCCGATCCGCTACGGCGCCATCGCCACCATGTTCTGGGGCGTGGTCGGCATGCTTGTCGGCGTGATCATCGCGCTGCAGCTTGCCTACCCGGATCTCAACATCCAGCCCTGGTTCAATTTCGGGCGTTTGCGGCCGCTGCACACATCCGGCGTCGTTTTTGCCTTCGGCGGCAACGCTCTGCTTTGCACGTCCCTGTATGTGGTGCAGCGCACCTGCCGCGCCCGACTTTTCGGCGGCAATCTCGCCTGGTTCGTGTTCTGGGGGTATCAGCTTTTCATCGTCATGGCGGCCACCGGCTATCTGCTCGGCATCACCGAATCCCGTGAATATGCCGAGCCTGAATGGTATGTCGACATCTGGCTGACCATCGTCTGGGTCGCCTATCTCCTCCTGTTCCTCGGCACTATCCTGAAGCGCAAGGAGCCGCATATCTACGTCGCCAACTGGTTCTACCTCTCGTTCATCGTGACCATCGCGATGCTGCACGTGGTCAACAACCTGTCGATGCCGGCCTCCTTCCTGGGCTCGAAGAGCTACTCCGCATTTTCCGGTGTCCAGGATGCGCTGACGCAATGGTGGTACGGCCACAATGCGGTCGGCTTCTTCCTGACGGCCGGCTTCCTCGGTATGATGTATTACTTCGTGCCCAAGCAGGCCAACCGCCCGGTCTACTCCTATCGCCTTTCGATCATCCACTTCTGGGCCCTGATCTTCCTCTATATCTGGGCTGGCCCCCACCATCTCCACTATACCGCCCTGCCCGATTGGGCGCAGACGCTCGGCATGGTGTTCTCGATCATGCTCTGGATGCCGTCCTGGGGCGGGATGATCAACGGCCTGATGACGCTGTCCGGTGCATGGGACAAGATCCGCACCGACCCGATCATCCGCATGATGGTGATCGCCATCGCCTTCTACGGCATGTCGACCTTCGAAGGCCCGATGATGTCGATCAAGTCGGTCAATTCGCTCAGCCACTACACCGACTGGACCATCGGCCACGTCCATTCCGGCGCCCTCGGCTGGGTCGGCATGATCTCGTTCGGCGCGATCTACTACATGGTGCCGAAGCTGTGGAACCGCGAACGCCTCTATTCGCTGCGGCTGGTCACCTGGCACTTCTGGCTGGCGACGCTCGGCATCGTCGTCTACGCCGCGGTCATGTGGGTGTCCGGCATCATGCAGGGCCTGATGTGGCGCGAATACGACGAGCAGGGCTTCCTGGTCTACTCCTTCGCCGAGACCGTCGCCGCCATGCATCCCTACTACATCATGCGCGCCGTCGGCGGAGCCATGTACCTGTCCGGCGCGCTGATCATGGCCTGGAACATCACCATGACGATCCTCGGCCACCAGCGCCAGGAGCAACCGTTACCGGGCTCTGTTCCCGCCCTCCAGCCTGCACAATAGGAGCCAGAAATGGGCTTGATGGACAGACACGCGATCATCGAGAAGAACGCCACGCTTCTTCTCGTTGGTTCCCTTCTGGTGGTGACGGTCGGCGGCATCGTCGAGATCGCCCCGCTCTTCTATCTCGACAATACGATCGAGAAGGTCGAAGGCATGCGGCCTTATTCGCCGCTCGAACTCGCCGGCCGCAACATCTATGTGCGTGAGGGCTGCTACCTCTGCCACAGCCAGATGATCAGGCCATTCCGGGACGAGGTCGAGCGCTATGGTCACTACAGCCTGGCTGCCGAGTCGATGTACGATCACCCCTTCCAGTGGGGCTCGAAACGCACCGGCCCCGACCTTGCCCGGGTCGGCGACCGCTACTCGAACGATTGGCACGTCCAGCATCTCAGCGATCCGCGCTCGGTGGTGCCGGAATCGATCATGCCGAAATACGCGTTCCTGAAGGACACGCCAATCCAGGTGAAGGACTTCTCGACGCATCTTGTTGCGAACAGGCGTGTTGGCGTCCCCTACTCCGACGACATGATCGCGCACGCCAACGCCGACTTGATGGCGCAGGCCGATCCCAACGCCGACACGTCCGGCCTCCTGGCCCGCTATCCGAAAGCGAAGGTCGGAGATCTCGACGGCAATCCGCAGCAGGTCACCGAGATGGACGCGCTTGTCGCCTATCTGCAGATGCTCGGCACGCTGGTCGATTTCAAACACTACGACGAAGCCGCCGGTTACCGCTGAGGAGCACGACCCATGGACTACAATCTGATGCGGGAATTCGCCGACAGCTGGGGCTTGCTGGCCATGGCGCTCTTTTTTGTCGGGTGCATTGCCTTCGCACTTCGGCCGGGCGGCCGCAGCCAGGCCGATGAAGCCGCCCGCATTCCCCTCAAGGATGACTGATCATGAGCACAGAGCATATCGACGACGTGTCGGGCATCTCGACGACCGGCCATGAGTGGGACGGCATCAGGGAACTCAACAACCCTCTTCCCCGGTGGTGGGTGATAACCTTCTACATCACCATCGCCTGGGCGATCGGCTACACCATCGCCTATCCGGCATGGCCGATGCTGTCCTCCGCGACGAGTGGGCTGCTCGGCTATTCGAGCCGAAATGACGTCAAGAGCGAGCTGGCGGCGGCCGAACTTGCGAAGGGCAAGTATGTCGCGGCAATTCAATCGAAGACCGTATCCGAGATTGCCGCCGACGATGCTCTGCGTGAATTCGCGGTCGCGGCCGGCGGAGCCACATTCAAGGTCAATTGCGTTCAGTGTCATGGCTCGGGCGCACAGGGGTCCAAGGGCTTTCCCAACCTGAATGACGACGACTGGCTGTGGGGCGGCAAGGCCGACCAGGTCCAGCAGACGATCACGCACGGCATCCGGTTCGCGTCCGACCCGGATACGCGCATCTCCGAGATGCCGGCCTTTGGCGACATCATCACGTCCGAGCAGATCATGCAGGTCAGCGCCTACGTGGCGAGCCTCTCCGGCAAGGTCCAGGACGCAAGTCTGATCGAGCCCGGCGCCAAGGTCTTCGCGGAAAACTGCGTGGCCTGTCATGGCGCCAACGCGAAAGGCAACAGGGAGTTCGGCGCTCCCGATCTGACCGATGCCATCTGGCTCTACGGGTCTGGCGAGGCAGCCATCGCCGCCCAGGTCCGCACGCCGAAACACGGCGTGATGCCAGCCTGGATTGACCGTCTCGGCGAGACCAAGGTCAAGGAGCTCGCAGTCTACGTGCATTCGCTTGGCGGTGGAGAATAGCAACGGGGGCCTATTCTCCTGCCCTCTCCGTCCAGGCGACGAGGCCCGGCCCTGCCGGGCCTCGACTGATTTGCGGTGCCGACGATTGACCTGCATCAACGCGGCGCGATCCAGTCGGAGGCAAGGTCCCGGTCGACGCTGCATTTCGCGCCGCCACAGGGCGAAATTACAAGCTGCATGACGGGAGAGACCGGTGCTGGACAATACGCAGGTAGAACGGCTCGAAGCTGAGGCGGTCAACTCCGCCAAAGTGCGCCAGCCATTGTATGCTGCGCGCAAGAAGGTTTTCCCCAAGCGTGCATCGGGCAGCTTTCGCCAGTTCAAATGGCTCGTGATGGCGATCACGCTCGGCATTTACTACCTGACGCCGTGGTTGCGATGGGATCGCGGCCCGTTTGCCCCGGACCAGGCCGTACTGCTCGATGTCGCCAATCGGCGCTTCTACTTCTTCTTCATCGAAATATGGCCGCAGGAATTCTACTATGTGGCCGGCCTGCTGGTCATGGCCGGCGTCGGCCTCTTCCTGATCACGTCGACGGTCGGGCGCGCCTGGTGCGGCTATACGTGCCCGCAGACCGTTTGGGTCGATCTGTTTCTGGTCGTCGAGCGCGCCATCGAGGGCGACCGCAACGCTCGCATGAAGCTCGATGCCGGACCCTGGACCGCACGCAAGCTCGTGCTGCGGGTCTCGAAACACGCCATCTGGCTGGTCATAGGCGCGGCCACCGGCGGCGCCTGGATCTTCTATTTCGCCGATGCGCCGACGCTAGCCGGCGAACTCTTCACCGGCGCGGCGGCTCCCATCGCCTACATCACCGTCGCCGTACTGACGGCGACGACCTATACGTTCGGCGGGCTGATGCGCGAGCAGGTCTGCACCTATATGTGCCCGTGGCCGCGCATACAGGCGGCCATGCTCGACGAGACCTCCCTCACCGTCACCTACAATGACTGGCGCGGCGAACCGCGCTCGCGCCACGCCAAGAAGGTGCTCGCCGCGGGGCAGCCTGTCGGCGACTGCGTCGACTGCAATGCCTGCGTCGCGGTCTGCCCGATGGGGATCGACATCCGCGACGGCCAGCAGCTCGAATGCATCACCTGCGCGCTCTGCATCGACGCTTGCGACAGCGTCATGGACAAACTCGGCAGGGACCATGGGTTGATCTCCTACGCGACGCTCTCCGACTACAACGCCAACATGATGCTGGCGACCGCCGGGGGCTCGGGTTCAGTCAATCCTTCGCTGGTCCGAACCGCTGACGGCCTGTTCTCCGACAAGGTGGCCCATTTCCACATTCGCAAGATCTTTCGGCCACGCACCTATGTCTACATGGGCCTGTGGTCGCTGATCGGCCTGGGCCTGCTGTATTCGCTGCTGACGCGCGACCGGCTCGAAGTGAACGTGCTGCACGACCGCAATCCGCAGTTCGTCACCCTGTCCGACGGCTCCATCCGCAACGGCTACACCGTCAAGCTGCTCAACATGATCCCCGAGCCCAGGACCATCGTCGTCACCCTTCAGGGCTTGGAAGGAGCAGAGATGAGCGTGGTCGGCATCGATCAGCCGGCAGGTCGCTCCGTTCCCATCTCGGTCGAACCCGACCGGCTGAAGATGCTCAAGGTCTTCGTACGCCAGCCGGCGGGCCAGATCCAGGGTACGGCACAGACCTTCAAGTTCCGGGCCGAGGACAGAGCGAGCTTCGAGTCCGACGAATACACCGCCACCTTCAACGCACCGGAGATCGCCAGATGACCGCCAAGGCGCAAAAATCCCGCGAATTCACCGGCAGGCACATGCTGGCCACCGTCCTTGCCTTTTTCGGCGTGGTCATCGCGGTCAATCTGACCATGGCGACGCTCGCCAGCACAAGCTGGACCGGCCTGGTGGTCGAGAACACCTATGTGGCGAGCCAGCAATTCAACAAGAAAGCCGAAGAGGGGCGCGCGCAGGCGGCCCTCGGCTGGACCGGCAAACTGACCATCGCGGCGGGTGAGGTTCGCTATAGCCTTACCGATGCCGGCGGCAAGCCGGTCGCCTTGCATGGCGTCAAGGTGCTGTTTCGCCACCCCGCCTATGAGAAGGAGGATAAGGCCATCACGCTCGCCCTCGCCTCGGGCCAGGACTTCGCCGCGCAGCATACGCCGAAGGACGGGGTCTGGATCGTCGAAGTCGACGCCGATGCCGGTCTGGACAAAGCCTATCGTGACGTCCGCAGGATCATGATTTCCCATGGGGCGATGAAATGAGCTGTTGTGCACCTGGCGCTGAAATGACGCTGGATCTGGCCGGCGCCCCATCGGTCCTGCCGTCCAGCCAGGAGATCAGGCTGGTAAGCCGATCGATCGGCGACAACCTTTGCCAGACCGATCTGTCGGTACCGACAGTCCACTGCGCGGCCTGCATCCAGACGATCGAGACGGCATTGGGAAAGCTCAATCGCGTCGAGAGCGCTCGCGTCAACCTGTCGACCAGACGAGTTTCGGTCCAGTGGCGTGGCGACGAGGCTCCGCCATTTTTCGCAACGCTTGGGCGGCTGGGCTACCAAGCGCATCTCTTCGATCCGGAGACCGGCAACAAGGACAAGACGCTTTCGGAACTGATCCGGGCGGTCGCGGTCGCGGGTTTTGCCGCCGGCAACATCATGCTGCTGTCGGTCTCGGTCTGGTCCGGCGCCGAAGGCGCGACCCGCGACCTGTTCCACTGGGTCTCGGCGCTGATCGCCATCCCCGCCCTGGCCTTTGCCGGCGGCATCTATTTCCGCTCGGCCTGGAATGCCTTGCGCCACGGGCGCATGAACATGGACGTCCCGATTGCGGTCGGCGTGTCGCTTGCCTACGCCATGAGCCTCTACGAAACCATCAATCATGGCGACCACGCCTATTTCGACGCCTCCGTTTCGCTGCTGTTCTTCCTCCTGATCGGCCGCACGCTGGACCACGTCATGCGCGAACGGGCCCGCACCGCCGTGAATGGCCTGTCGCGGCTGGCGGCGCGCGGCGCCATCGTCCTGCGCGGCGATGGCGTGCGCGATTACCTGCCGGTCGGCGAGATCGAGCCGGGCATGGCGCTGCACATCGCCGCCGGTGAGCGAATTCCGGTCGACGGCAATATCCTCAGCGGTATTTCGGATCTCGATTGTTCACTGGTATCCGGGGAAAGCACGCCCCGGACCGTGGGAGCGGGAGCCCAGGTTCAGGCAGGCACGCTCAATCTCACCGGCCCGCTGACCATGCAGGCGACGGCCGCGGCGAAGGATTCTTTCCTGGCCGAAATGGTCCGGCTCATGGAAGCCGCGGAGGGCGGCCGCTCGCACTACCGCAGGATCGCCGACCGTGTGTCGGCGCTCTACGCTCCGGTGGTCCATCTCGCTGCCTTGCTGACGTTCCTCGGATGGATGGTCGCTTCGGGCGACTGGCATCTGGCAACGACGATCGCGATTGCCGTTCTCATCATCACCTGCCCATGCGCGCTCGGCCTGGCCGTGCCGATCGTGCAGGTCGTCGCGGCGCGGCGTCTTTTCGAGGCCGGCGTCATGGTCAAGGACGGTTCGGCCATGGAACGACTGGCGGCGATCGATACGGTGCTGTTCGACAAGACCGGGACCCTCACGCTCGGACAGCCAAGGCTGATCAATGGGCCGTCCATCGACCCGGCCATGCTGGCGATCGCGGCCGACATGGCCGCGCAGTCGCGCCATCCATTCTCGAAGGCCATAGCCGGTTTCGCGGGCTCTTCCAGCCAACCCGGGCTCCAGTCCGTCGGCGAACACCCAGGCTTCGGCATGGAAGCCGTCACCGAAGGCAACACCTGGCGCCTCGGCCGGCGCGGATGGGCTGGATGGAAGGCGCGGACCGGCGGCGAAGGCAAATATGGCGGCTATGGCGGGACAGTGCTTTCGAAGAACGGGATCATCGTCGCCACCTTTGCCTTCGAAGACGCCGCGCGCGCCGACGCAAAGGCGGCGGTCGGGCAATTGCAGGATGCCGGCATGTCGGTCCAGATGTTGTCCGGCGACACCGCCAACGCCTGTCGCGACGTCGCCAAGACCTTGGGGATCGAGGACTTCGTTCCGGCCCTGCTCCCGTCCGGCAAGGTCGAGTGGATCGAGGCGCTGTCCAGGGAAGGCCACAAGGTGCTGATGGTAGGCGACGGACTGAACGATACGCCGGCGCTCGGCGCGGCGCATGTCTCGATGGCCCCGGCCACAGCGGCCGATGTCGGTCGCAATGCCGCCGATTTCGTCTTCCTGCGCGAAAGCCTTCTGGCGGTGCCCTTGGCCTTGGATATCTCGCGAAAGGCAGGCCGGCTCATTCGACAGAACATCGCCATTGCCATTGTCTACAACGCGTTCGCGGTGCCGATCGCCATATCGGGGCACGTGACGCCGCTCATCGCAGCGATCGCCATGTCCGCCTCGTCGCTGCTGGTGATCGGAAACGCCATGCGGCTGCAAGGTTTCACGAAAAGCGCATCGCCTGAACGCGCTTCGCGCGACCGGCGCGGACGCCCAGGCATGTTGGTCCAACAGCCATGACGACGCTCGTCTATCTCATCCCCGTGGCGCTCTTCCTCGGAGCGCTTGGACTGAGCGGCTTTCTGTGGGCCCTGAGAAGCGGCCAGTATGAGGATCTTGATGGAGCGGCGGAGCGCATTCTCATCGATGGGGATGAGCCGCCGAGCGGGCGCATCGCCTTGGCGAAGGTGGACAGTATCGAGAGAACAAGCGCCCCTAGTTTATCCTGATGCCGCTCTGGGCGTCGAACAGATGCACCTTGTGCACGACAATCTCCAGATTCACCTCTTGATCCGGTCTGAACAGTGGCTGTTCCCGGATTTCGGCCATCAGGTCGACGCCATCAGCAGTTAGGGTGATTTCCTGGGCTTCCGGTGGCTCGACCACTTGGACCCTCGCCTTTGCGTGACTGCCACCGACAGCGATGTGCTGGGGGCGAATCCCGTAAACCACGCCTTGCCTGTTCCCTATCCCTGCCTCCTTCGGCAGTGGCAACGCGCAGGCCTTGTCCGGCGATGAACACGCCACTCTCGACATGGCCCTGATGATGTTCATTTCCGGCGATCCTATGAAGCTCGCAACGAACAGATTGGCCGGGTTCTCTTAGAGTTCGGAGGGCGTTCCGATCTGTTCGATGCGGCCTTTGTTCGGCACCACGAAGCGGTCGGCGAGCGTCATCGCCCGATGCCGCGCTTGACTTGCTCATATGATTCATAATAAATCATACATAATAACTTTTAAAAAGACGACGCACCTGGGAGCATCCATGAAAATTACGGCCATCAAGGCGCTCGTCTGCAATGCGGAAATGCGCAACTGGGTTTTCGTTCGGGTCGAAACCGATGAGCCCGGTCTGTTTGGCTGGGGCGAGGCAACGCTGGAATGGAAGACGCGTGCCGTCGTTGGCGCGCTTCAGGATCTCGAGGCACTGCTCATCGGGCAGGATCCGCGCAATGTGGAGCAGTGCTACCAGATCCTGACGCGCCACGGTTTCTGGCGTCTTGGCGTCGAGGGAATGTCGGCCGTGAGCGGCATCGAGATCGCGCTCTGGGACATTCTGGGCAAGTCGCTGGGCGTTCCGGTCTGGCGGCTTCTCGGCGGCCAGGTCCGCGACTATCTGCGCACCTATACGCATCTCGGCCTCGGCGACATGAAGGCGGTCTATGAGAGCGGGTCGGCGGACACGATCGTCGAGCGCGGACGCATCGTCACGCAGGCCGGCTACGACGCGGTCAAGGTCGTCTGCATTCCCTACACCCACTATGTCTCGCCGGCGAAGGCGGTCGATTCCGTTGCCGACATGGTTGGCGCGCTGCGCGAGGCCGTCGGTCCCGACATCGACATCATGGTCGACTTTCACGGGCGCCCGGCCTCCGTCAACGCGGCGATGGACTATCTCAAGGCGATCGAACCGGCCCGCATCATGTTCGCCGAAGAGCCGGTGCCGCCCGAAGATGTCGCCGGCCTGGCGCATATCACCGCGCGATCGGCGGTCCCCATCGCATCCGGTGAGCGGCTGATCGGGCGCCGCGAGTTCACGCAATCGATCGCGGCGCGTGCGTTCAACATTGCCCAGCCCGATATCTGCCATACTGGCGGTCTGCTCGAGACCAAGAAGATCGCGGCGCTGGCCGAAACCGCCGGCATCGGCCTTGCGCCGCACAACCCGCTCGGCCCGATCGCCGGCGTCGCAGCACTTCACTTCGGCATATCGACGCCCAACGTCATCATCCAGGAGGAGATGTCGGGCGCGGTCGCCTGGTACGACGACGTCGTCACCTGGCCGATCGATCGCAAACCCGGCCGCTGGGACGTGCCCGATCTGCCGGGCCTTGGCGTCACCGTGAATGAAGATGTCATTGCGCGACACCCCTTCAAGCAGGAAGTGCTGCATGCGCGCAACGCCGTCATGCCCGACGGCACCGTGGTCGATTGGTGAGCGCCATGACAGGCAGGCTTCAGGGAAAGATTGCAATCGTCACCGGCGCCGGCCAGGGCATTGGCACCGCCACCGCGCGGGCCTTTGCGATGCAGGGAGCAAAGACCGTGATTGCCGAGCTGAATGCGGCAACCGGCAAGGCGATCGCCGACGAATTGCGTGCCAAGGGCGCCGACGCCCTTTTCGTCGAAACCAATGTCACCGACACAGCGGCAGTGGCCGACATGGTGGCGAAGACGATCGCGACCTATGGCAGCGTCAACGTGCTCGTCAACAATGCCGGCGCCAACGTCTTTTACGAACCCTTGTCGATGCCGGACCAAGAATGGGACCGCTGTCTCAGGCTGGATCTTGAGGCCGCGTGGTTCTGTGCCAAGGCGGTGTTGCCGACGATGTTGGCAAACGGTTCGGGGTCGATCGTCAACATAGCCAGCTGCCACGCCTTCAAGATCATTCCCCACACATTTCCCTATCCGGTCGCCAAGCATGCGCTTGTCGGCCTGACCCGCTCGCTCGCCATCGAATATGCGGCGCGCGGCATTCGCGTGAATGCGATCGCCCCCGGCTACATCGAGACGCCGATCGCGGAAGCCTATTGGAACACGTTTCCAGACCCGGCCGAGGAGAAGCGGCGGGCCTACGACCTTCATCCGCCCAAGCGCATTGGCCGGCCGGACGAAGTTGCGATGACGGCGGTTTTCCTCGCTTCGGACGAGGCGCCGTTCATCAATGCCGAGACGATCATCATCGATGGTGGACGCTCGGTTCTCTACCACGACTGACAACCAAGCAGGGAGGATCCACATGAAAACGACGACAAAGGCTCTGGCAACATTGGCGCTACTGGCTGCCGGACTGATGGCCGGCGCGGCAAGCGCCGACGACATCAAGATCGGCTACATCAACAAGATGGGCGAGCATCCATGGTTCGTCGCCGAAGTCGGCGGCGCCAAGAAAGCGGCTGAAGCGGCCGGCGCCGCCTTCGTGTCGCAGGACGTCCAGTTCGACTCCAATCTGACGATCACCACCTTCGACACAATGGTCGGCGACGGCGTCAAGGGCATCGCCATCGTCGTTCCCGACAAGGCGCTGGGACCGGTCATCGCCGAGAAGGCGAAGGCGGCGAAGATCCCCCTGGTGGCGGTCGATGACGATATCTACTACCAGGACGGCACCCAGGTCCCCTATGTCGGCATGAATGCCTACAATATCGGTGCGCGGGTGGGCGAGGAACTGGCCAAGCTCTACAAGGCCGATGGCTGGGCCGGCAAGGAGGTGCGTATCGCCTCGATCGAGGACCGCAAGGCCGACACCTGCATGCAGCGCAACAAGGGTGCCGAGGAAGCGTTCCTGAAGGCGGTGCCCGATTTCAAGCCGGCAAATATCCTTCGCGTCCCCTATGACAACACGATGGTCAACGCCATCGACGTCATGACCACCACTTTGACGGCCAATCCCGGCGTCACCAACTGGATCTTCTATTCCTGCAATGATGACGGCGTGCTGGGAGCGGCGCGAGCGCTGGAAAACGCCGGCTATGCCCCGGACCAGGGCATGGGCATCGGCATTGACGGCAGCCGCGCCTGCGAAGCCTTCGGATCGGGAAAGCCTTCGGCATTCCGTGGTACGATGTGGCTCAATTCGGCAAACCATGGCGCGCTGGCGGTGAAGATCCTGCTGGCCTCGATCAAGGACGGAACGAAGCTGCCCGTTCAGTCCTTCACCGACCCGGAATACATCACCGCCGGTAATTTTGCATCGGACTACAAGGCCAAGCTCTGCCACTGAGCCGAACCTGCGTCATGCGTCCCCAGGGCGCATGACGCTTCCAGTTGGCAGGTTCGCTGGCTGCGATGCCACCGAACACGGATCGATCCTCGGGAGTGAGCTTTGACGCAATCGGACTTCTTCTCGCTCGATGGCATATCGAAACGCTTCGGCGTCGTGCAGGCGCTCGACAACGTGTCGATTGCCTTCCGACCAGGCGAGGTGCTCGCTCTGGTCGGCGAGAACGGGGCAGGCAAATCGACGATGATGCGCATTCTCGAGGGCGTCTTCGGGCCCGACAACGGCACTGTGCGGCACGGCGCGACGCCGATCGTTTTCGGCGAACCGCGCGACAGCCACCGGGCCGGAATCCGCGTCATCCATCAGGAGCCGGAGATCGTGCCGAACCTGACGGTGGCCGAGAATATTTTCGTCGGCGAATTGCCGCGCCTGGCAGGCGTCCTGCTCGACTGGCGCAAACTGGAGGAGCAGACCGACCGGGTGCTTGCGACCTTCGGCATGCAGCAGGACATGCGGCCACGCCAACTCTGCGGCACGCTCGGCCCGGCACAACGCCAGATGATCGAGATCATGCGCGCCATCCGTGCCGGCGGCCGGCTGATCGCCTTCGATGAGCCGACCTCGTCACTGACCGATGACGAAGCGCGTCGCCTGTTTTCCGTCATCCGCCGGCTGCGCGAGGAAGGCACGTCGATCATATACATCTCGCACCGGCTGAACGAGATCATCGACCTTGCCGACCGCATTGTCGTTTTACGTGACGGCAGGCTGGTCGACGATTCGCCGGCGGCCGGCGCCAGCGAGCAGACCATCGCCAAGCTCATGGTCGGCCGCAACATCGCCGATCTGTTCACCCGCGAGACCTGGCGGTCCGGCGAACAATTGCTGGACGTGGCGGGATTGACCACCGACCGCGTCAGCGATGTCAGCCTCAGGGTTCGTCGCGGCGAAGTGCTTGGCATCGCCGGCCTCATGGGTGCGGGCCGCTCCGAACTGGCAAAGGCGATTGTCGGCTATGACCAGCGCATCGCCGGCACCATAGCCATGAATGGCGTGCCCGTTCTCCCCAACAGTCCGCATGCGGCAATCGTCGCGGGCATCGGTTTTGCTCCCGAAGACCGCAAGCACGAGGCGTTGCTCCTGTTCAGAAGCATTCTCTACAACGCTTCGCTTTGCGTGCCCGACAAGACGTCGAGCTTCGGCTTCTTCAACCGGCGCAAGGCACTGGAGATTGTCTCGCCGCTGGCAGCCAAGATGTCGATCAAGGCACCCAACCTCGACGAGCAGGTTTCGAAACTGTCGGGCGGCAATCAGCAGAAGGTCGTTCTGGCGCGCTGGCTTGCCCGGCAGCCGATGCTGCTCATTCTCGACGAACCGACGCGCGGCATCGATATCGGCGCCAAGGCGGAAATCTATCGGCTGATCGATGAACTCGCGGCAAGCGGCATTGGCATCATCCTGATTTCCTCGGAAATGCCGGAACTGATCGGTCTCGCCGACAGGGTTCTTGTCATGGCAGGCGGCCGCATCACGGCCGAATTGTCCCGCCCCGACATCGACGAAGCGACGATCCTCAAACACGCCATGCCGCAATCCGCACCAGCGCCCGGAGACCACATTCAATGAACAGCCTCGAGCTTCGCGCATCGAAAGCGCAGACCGATGCCAGGGGCGCTTCCGCGCGCCTTGTGGAGCGCCTTGGCGTTCACAACATCAGCCTTCTGGTGGCGCTCGCCATTCTCGTTGTCATCTTCGGTTCGCTACGCGGTGATGTGTTCTTCTCCAGCCGGAACCTGCTCAACATCGGTCTCGGCATCACCATTCTCGGCGTGCTGGCAATGAGCCAGACCGTAGTCATCGTCGGCGGCGGTCTCGATATCGCCGTCGGCGCCACCGTCGGTTTGACCACGGTCTCGACGGCAATGGCCATACAGGCAACCGGGTCGCCGGCGGCCGGCATCGTTGCCGGCCTCGTGCTTGGTGGTCTTGCCGGTCTGGTCAACGGCATCATCATCACCTATGGGCGAGTCAACGCGGTCATTGCCACGCTCGGCACCATGGCGATCTTTCGCGGCATTGCCTTCATCATGTCCGACGGCCAGTCGATCGCCATCTTCAGTGACACGTTCCGGTTCATAGGCATTGGACGCATCCTCGGCCTGCCGTTGCTGGTCTGGATTCTGGTGCTGACGGCGATCGCATTCCACCTCTTCCTCGCGCGTTCGATTGTCGGCCGCAACATCTATGCGCTCGGCGGCAATCCCGTTGTCGCCCGCTTCTCCGGCATCAACATCAACCGCTACCGCGTCGGCATCTACATCATGAGCGGTGTCGCCGCCGGATTGGCCGGGATCCTGCTGGCTGCCCGTACCGGTTCGGGTCAGCCCGTATCCGGATCACAGGGCCTGGAACTCGAGGCTATCACCGCGGCCGTGCTGGGTGGCTGTGCCTTGCAGGGCGGCAAGGGCACGATTGTCGGCGCGCTGCTCGGCGTCGCCATCATTGGCGTGCTCAACAATGGAATGATACTGACGTCCGTGCCGACCTTCTATCAATTGCTTGCAAAAGGCTCACTGCTGATCCTTGCTGTGGTCATTGCCGAGTACCACTTGAACAGGACATGACGATGGACGCGGCGACCGCTGCAAGCGATCAAGGCAAGCAGGACCTTCCTGCCGGGGATGGCGCCAATTTGTCCCTGAAGGATCGCATCGCGCGCGATCTCGGACAGCGCATTCTCGCCGGCACCTACGCGCAGCACGCGGTCCTGCCGACGGAGGCTGAACTGTGCGTCATCTACGGCGCCAGCCGCACGGCGCTACGCGATGCGCTGCTGACACTTTCGGCCAAGGGACTGATCGAGGCGCGCAAGCGGGCTGGCACGCGTGTGCGCGCGTCGAGCGAATGGAACAGGCTTGACGCGCAGGTCCTCGAATGGATGCGCGATATCGAGCCTGATCTCGATTTCGTCCGCGGCTTGATCGAGGCGCGGCTGGTCATCGAGCCGGCTGCCGCCCAGCTTGCGGCCAGGATGGCGACCTCGGGCGATCTCGCGGTGATCGAAGCCGCCTACGAGGCCATGCGCATTGCGCCGGAGGACGACCTCGCGGCCTGTCTCGATGCCGATGTCCGCTTTCATACCGCTATCCTGCGCGCCAGCCGCAACCCGGTTTTCGCCAATCTCGGCAATATGCTGGCAGCCGCACTCAGCTTCTCTTTCCGACTGACCACATCGGCCACCGCCAATTATCAGCAGACGCTCAGCGCCCATGGCGATGTGCTGGAAGCAATCCGCATGCGTAGGGTCGACGACGCTCACGACCAGATGAAAGCGCTGATCGGCATCGCCTCGAACGACCTTCTCGCTATCGCCCGCAAGGGCCGCCACCAACAGCGCGTCCCCACCGCCAATGCCGATCCCATCTGAGGTTGACGATCCGCACCATTGAAATTCGAAATGGCGACCTGTCCGCCGAAATGGTTCCGTCGCTTGGCGCCGGTCTGGCGCGGTTCGATCATGGCCGCAGCCGCTGTTCAAGCCATGGCCTGACGACGCAAGCCGAACTTCGGGATGGCGAAAGCGGACGTTTCGCATGGGAGGAAGTTCCAACCTGACCCTCGGGATCCGGGATTGTCTGACCAGACGACATGCCAATTCGACGAAATTGGTGGGCCTTACGCTTTTCAGCCTCCGAACCCCAGCAGGCAGCAAAGCGCTTGTCTATTTGGTATGCTGGTATAATATGTACCTGACATAGCGTGATCCTCAGCAGATGCGCTGCGTCCTATGGTCTTTCTGGGAGGAGATACAATGAAACGTTCAATCGTGGCGGCGCTGGCCAGCGCCGCGCTGATCAGTGTTGTGACGCTGCCGGCAATGGCGTCGTCGGACAAGCCGGTCATCGCGCTGACCAATGCCTATTACGGCAACACCTGGCGCCACCAGATGGTGGAAGCGTTCGAGGCTTCGGCCAAGGAAGCCAAGGCCGCCGGACAGATCGCCGACTACATCGTCATGAACGGCGACGGCTCGGTGGCGCAGCAAAACAGTCAGATCGCCGAACTGATCCTCAAGAAGGTCGACGTGCTCGCCGTCGACGCCGCCTCGGAAACCGCGGTCAACGGCATCATCGAAAAAGCCTGCAAGGCCGGCATCATCGTCGTCTCCTTCGATTCAGTCGCCTCGGCACCCTGCAACTACCAGCTCAATTTCGACTTCAAGGGCTACAAGGCGACCCAGGCCGAAGCCGTGTTCAAGATGCTCGGTGGCAAGGGCAACGTCATCCAGGTTCGTGGCGTGAAGGGCTCGGCGCCCGACAATGACATGTTCAACGCGCAGCAGTCGGTCCTGGCGAAATATCCGGACATCAAGGTTGCCGCGACCGTCTATGGCCAGGCGACGGCCTCGGTGGCGCAAGCGGCGATCGCCAATGTGCTGCCCTCGCTGCCGCATGTCGATGCGGTGCTCGGCCAGGGCGGCAGTGACGATGTCGGCATCGCTCAGGCCTTCGTCCAGTATGGCGGCGAGTACAAGGACAAGATGCCGATCATCGAGGGCGGCGGCGGTACGGACTTCGTCAAATGGTGGGCCGACGAGAACGCCAAGAACGGCTACCAGACCGTCTCGATGAACACCACGCCTGGCATTGGCGGCGCCGCTTTCTGGCTCGGCCTCTCCCTGCTCAAGGGCGCCAAGGCGCCCAAGATGATGATCATGCCCGTCGCAATCGTCGATGCCAGCAACCTCAAGGAATACGCCAAGCTGCCGGCCGGCCAGATCATCAGCCCCAGCTATTCGCTCGACTGGGTCAAGCAGAACCTGCTGAGCAAGTAACCCGACCAGAATAAGGGATCGGACGCCGAAAGCGCCCGATCCCTGGCCGTGAAGAAACGGAGGACGAATGTCCCACCTTGCCGTTGCCGATCAGAAGCGTGCAGCCGCCATGGCACCCGCCGCTTCGATCCGGCGGGAAATCGTCTCGCTTTCACAGATCACCAAGAGCTTCGGGCCGACGCTGGCGAACGCCGAGATCGACCTCGCCGTTTCGGCCGGCGAGATCATCGGACTCGTCGGCGGCAACGGCGCCGGCAAATCGACGCTGATGCGCATTCTTTGCGGCACGATGCGGCCGACCCTCGGCTCGATCTCGTTCGCCGGCCAGACGCTGAGCTTCGCCGACTACGACACGGCGGAAGCGCAAGGGCGCGGCATCCGCATGGTGCATCAGGAACTGTCGCTGTGTGCCAACCTCTCCGTGGCCGAGAACTTCTTTCTGGAGACGCCACAGGACGCGACAAGCCGGCCCGGCTGGCGGAAGCTTTACCTGGGCCGTGCACGCGCGGCGCTGGATGCCGTATTCCCCGGCAATGGCATCGATGTGGACGCGGAAGTCGGCCAACTCTCCATCGCCGAACGGCAGATGGTCGAGATCGCACGCGCCGCCGCCACGCCCGGCGTCAGGCTCATCGTTCTCGACGAGCCGACCTCCTCGCTTGATCTCGATCGCTCCAGGCAGTTAAGGGCCTTCATCCGCGAGCGAGCCAAGGCTGGCCTCGCCTTCATCTTCATCAGCCACAAGCTGCAGGAAATCATCGACATCGCCGCGCAGGTTGTCGTGCTGCGCAACGGACGCACGGCCTGGCGCGGCGACGTGGCGGATACGTCGTTCAGCAAGCTGGTGCAGTTGATGGGCGGCGACGCCAACTCGATCCACCAGCATGGCGCCATCGTCGCCAGCACCGGGGGCGCATTGGTGCGGCTGTCCGGGTCGCTGACATCCGAACTCGGCCGCGACATCGAGATCGCGCGCGGTGAGATCGTCGGGCTGGCGGGGCTCGAGGGCAGCGGCCAGAAGGAGCTGCTGCATGCCATCTTCAAGCCCAATCCAGCAAAGGATGCCGCCGTCACGAGAACCGGCGAGGCCGGCTTCATTGCCGGCGACCGACAGAAGGAAGGCGTGTTCCCGCTGTGGAGCGTGCTCGGCAACATCTCCATCGGCAGCCTTGCGCGCCGCCCGTCCTTGGGCCTGGTCTCGGATCGCCACAACCGCGAGGCCGCGGCCGACGCCGCAGGTCGGCTGCGGCTCGACGAAAATCGCTTCGGGTCCAACATATTGGAGCTGAGCGGCGGCAATCAGCAGAAGGCGCTGGTTGCCCGCGCGCTCGTCGCCGATACGCCGATCATCCTGCTCGACGATCCGACGCGCGGCGTCGACATCGCCACCAAGCAAGATTTCTACCGGCTCTGCAACGACATCGCACGCGGCGGGCGGACGCTCGTCTGGCACACGACCGAGGACGCCGAATTGCTGGCCTGCGACCGCGTGCTGATCTTTGCCGGCGGCCGGATCGTCAAGGAACTGACCGGTGAGGCGATCACCGAAGCGGCGATCGTCGGGGCGTCTTTCGTCCAACAGGCGGACAAGCGCATCGACGCCGCGCAGGCCAAGGCCGGCGCCGCCGGGCTTGTCCGCAGGCTGGTGAACGCAGCCCCCTTCATCGGCCTCGCCGCCGTGCTGGCGGTGATGATCTCGGCCAATCCGGCGGTCGCCTCGATCTTCGGCCTCGATCTGCTGCTGATGCCAGCGCTGTCGCTGGTGCTGGTGACGGCGGCACAGATGTTCATCGTCGGCGGCAGCGAAATCGATCTCGGCGTCGGCGCGTTCGCCGGGCTGATCAGCGTGCTCAGCGCGACGCTGCTCTACGACCAGCCATGGCTCGGTGCGCTGGCTGTTTTGGCGGCGGTGGCCGTGTATGCCGGGCTCGGCGGGTTGATCCAGGCACGCAAGATCCCAGCTATCGTCGTCACGCTCGGCGCCTCCTTCATCTGGGTGGGGCTGGGCTATGCGCTGCAGCCGACGCCAGGCGGCGCCAGCCCTGAATGGCTTACGGCGCTGTTCGGCTGGTCGCTCGACTTCCTGCCGACATCGATCATCCTCATCGCGGCTGTTGCCCTGGTGGTCTTGACGATCGACCGGTTGCCACTCGGCGTGGTGCTGCGAGGCTTCGGCAACAATCCGACGGCAATGATCCGCTCGGGCTGGTCGCCAACACGTTACGCGCTGGTGCGCTATCTCATCGCCGGGCTGTTCGCGGCGGCCGCCGGCCTGTCGCTGACGGCGATCAACACGGCGAGCGACATTAACTCCGGCAATTCGTTCACGCTGCTCAGCGTCGCCGCCGTGGTGATGGGCGGCTGCTCGCTGCTCGGCGGCATCGTCTCGCCGGTTGGCGCCATCGCCGGCGCGGTGACGCTGTCGCTGATCGGCGCACTGCTCGGCACGCTCAATGTCAGCAGCGACTTCAACGCCGCGACGCAAGGGCTGATCCTGATCGCGCTCCTGACGTTGCGCGGCCTGACCGCGGACCGCAGGAGCGAACAATGAACGCGCTGTCCGCCTTCACTGTTTGGGCCCAGAAAAACCGCTGGATCTGGGCAGCGATCGGCGTGCTCCTGCTCTGGCTCGTGCTCTCCGTGGTCACCAACCGGTTCAGCCTGTCCAGCCTGTCGGGCATCGTGCTGTCGGCCTCGTTCCTGACCGTCGTCGGCATCGGCCAGATGTTCGTCGTCACCACCGGGCGCAGCAATATCGATCTTTCCGTCGCCTCGGTCATCACGCTCAGCGCCTTCGTCGCGCTGCTCACCATCAAGGGCCAGGATGCCAACCTTGCTATTGGCGTCACGGCTGCCGTCCTGCTCGGCCTCGCGGTCGGGTTGCTCAATTCGCTGCTGGTCGTCGGCCTCGGCATTCCGGCGATCATCGCGACGCTCGCCACCGGCTATGTACTGGCGACCGCGACGCTGCTGTCGAACAAGGCAATCCCCGGCTTTGCCGTCAGCCCGGCGCTCAAGGATCTGGCGACGGGCCGCATCTCGGGCGTCCCGATCATGGCCATCATCGCCATCCTCGGCGTAGCGGCGGCTTCCTTCGTGCTGCGCTACACCGTGTTCGGGCAGCTCCTGTCGGCGGTCGGCCAGAACCGCGCGGCCGCCCGGCTCGCCGCCATCAGCAATGGCCGGGTGATCGCAGCGGCCTTCATCATCTCGTCGGTGCTGGCCTCGCTCGACGGCCTGCTGCTCGGCGCCTATATCGGCGGCGCCTTCCTCGAAATGGGCCAGCCCTATCTGTTGCAGTCGATCGCCGCCGTGGTGCTCGGCGGCACGCTGATCTTTGGCGGCTCGGCGACCGCGCTCGGCACCCTGTGGGCCAGCATCCTGCTCATCCTGATCGTGACGACCATGCAGATTATCGGGCTGCCGCCTGGCGCCCAGGACATCGTCCAGGGCATCGTCGTCATCTTTGTCCTGGCGCTTGCCGGCCGACAGGCATTGGCGCGGCGCACCACTGCCGAGCCTGCAGATGGAGCGACGCCGAAGACGCAGGCAAAGGCGGCCGCGTCGTTGCCGGAGTGACAGGCCGACAATTCCGCTTGCCAAAATATGGTAGAGTGATCATACCAGTATATAAGATGACGATCGCGCGATGATCGTCCAGAATTCAAGGAGCAAGGCCAGATGACAACGATTGCGCTGTTTGGTGCGGGCGGGAAAATGGGCTACCGCCTGTCGACCAATTTTCGCGGATCGGACTACACGATCCGCCATGTCGAGATCAGCGAGGCCGGCAAGGAGCGGCTGAAAACCGGTCTGGGCTTCGATGCGGTCGACGCCGACGAGGCGCTTAAGGACGCCGAAGTCGTGATCCTGGCGGTGCCGGACACGCATATAGGCAAGGTCGCCGCCAGCATCGAAAGCAAGCTTTCGTCCGGCACGATGGTGATCGTGCTCGATGCGGCGGCCCCTTTCGCCGGCCATCTGCCTGATCGTCCCGACCTTACCTATTTCGTGACCCATCCCTGCCATCCGCCGATCTTCAACGACGAGACCGACATGGCCGCCAAGAAGGACTTCTTCGGCGGCGTCAAGGCCAAGCAGCACTTCGTCAGCGCCCTGATGCAGGGGCCAGAGGAAGACTACGCCAAGGGTGAGAAGATCGCGCAGATCATCTGGGCGCCGGTGATGCGCTCGCACCGGGTCACGGTCGAGCAGATGGCGCTGCTGGAGCCCGGCCTTTCGGAGACAGTTTGCGCTTCGCTGCTCGTCGTCATGAAGGAAGCGCTCGACGAGGTCGTGGCGCGCGGCGTCGACCGGCAGGCCGCGCTCGATTTCCTGCTCGGCCACATGAATGTGCTCGGCGCCGTCATCTTCGGCGAGACCAAGGGCGTGTTCTCCGATGCCTGCAACAAGGCCATCGAGTTCGGCAAGCCGGTGCTGATGCGCGATGACTGGAAGCGCGTCTTCGAGCCGGAGGAAATCGCCGCCAGCATCCAGCGCATCACCTGAGGCGCGCATTTCCCTTCGCCGCAGCAAGGTGCGCGGTTAGATACAGATCATCTGAATTAGTGGTTGACTCATTATACCAGTTGGCTAAGCTGCTGACGCACTCGGGACTGATCCTTCTCCGCTGGGAGGAGGCATCGGAACGAGCGGAGGATGGCGGGGACGGGCGCGAAAATCGGTTCGGTCGAAAAGCCGGCAAATGGCTTTGCCGATCCAGGCGGCGTTTTGCCCCGCCCTGTCTGACGATTTCAAATGAAGACAGTGGCCTCGACTGGTCGAGGCCCATGTTCTTAACGGGAGGACTTAGTGAAACTTACTCGCAGAATGACACTTGCGGCTTTCGCCGGCGTACTGGCACTGGGCACGGCTGCGCCGGCCTTCGCGGCCGACCTGATCGCGATCATCACCCCCTCGCACGACAATCCGTTCTTCAAGGCGGAAGCCGTCGGCGCCGAGGCAAAGGCCAAGGAACTCGGCTACGAAGCGCTGGTGCTGGTGCATGACGATGACGCCAACAAGCAGTCCGAGCTGATCGACACCGCGATCGGACGCGGCGCCAAGGCCATCATCCTCGACAATGCCGGCGCCGACGCCACCGTCGCTGCGGTGCAGAAGGCCAAGGACGCCGGCATCCCCTCCTTCCTGATCGACCGCGAGATCAATGCCACCGGCGTCGCCGTGGCGCAGATCGTCTCGAACAACTACCAGGGAGCCCAACTGGGCGCGCAGGAATTCGTCAAGCTGATGGGCGAGAAGGGTAACTTCGTCGAATTGGTGGGCAAGGAATCCGACACCAATGCCGGCATCCGCTCCAAGGGCTATCACGACGTCATCGACGACTATCCGGACCTCAAGATGGTGGCGCAGCAGTCGGCCAACTGGAGCCAGACCGAGGCCTATTCCAAGATGGAATCGATCCTCCAGGCCAATCCCGATATCAAGGGCGTGATCTCCGGCAACGACACGATGGCGATGGGCGCCAATGCGGCGCTCGCTGCGGCGAACCGCAAGGATGTCATCGTCGTCGGCTTCGACGGCTCCAACGACGTGCGCGACTCCATCACGTCAGGCGGCATCAAGGCGACGGTGCTGCAGCCGGCCTACGCCCAAGCGCAGATGGCGGTCGAGCAGGCCAACGACTTCATCAAGAACAAGAAGTCGCCCGAGAAGGAAAAGCAGCTGATGGACTGCGTGCTCATCAATGGCGACAATGCCGCCAAGCTGGAAACCTTCGCGCTGAAGAACTAAGCCGGCGCAACGCAAACAGCGAGGGGCGAACCTTGGTTCGTCCCTCGCCTCCATTTCAATGGGAAGCTTTGACCGCCATGCTCAGTAAGCCGATCCGGCCGATTAAGGCAACTTGGCCGATCCTCGCGCTGGTCGCCGGCGTCGGCCTCAGCGCCTGCAAGGTCCTGCCGACGCCATCGGCGCAAGGGGTTGCAGGCAACGCGTCCGGCTTTAACCCGGACAAGATGGTCGAGGATATCTGGACTTCGAAGGTCATCCCCTATTTGCAAGGGAAGGCCGGGGCATTTGCCGAGGTCCATGCTCTGGCGAAGACCGATCCGGCGGCGGCGGGCGCCAAATACGGCAATCCCAAGAAGCAGGCGAATGCGCCATGGACCTTCGCGGTCCGCGTCGAGGGCAAGATCGTCGCCGCCAACACGCAGTCGCGCGCGGCGACGATGGATATCGACGTCGACGGCGACGGCAAGGCGGATGCGCGCGTCCAGATCGGGCCGGCGATGCGCGGAACCGCACTGCGCGACAGCCTCGATTTCGTTCAGTTCAACGATTTCACCAACCAGATCGACTTCGCCCAGTTCGGCAAGGCGTTCAATGCCTATGCCGACAAGACCGCGCTGTCCAAGCTGCCGCGCGAAGCGCTGGAGGGCCGCACCGCCAAGGTGCTCGGCGCCTACACGATCGAAGGCGGCCAGGACCTGCCGTTGGTGACCCCGGCGGAGGCCGAGATCGGGCCCAAGCCATGAGCGCGGCGCTTGGTCATGACGTCATCCTGAAGCTGGAAGACGTCTCGAAAGTCTATGCCGGCACCGTCGCGGTCAAACAGGCCAATTTCGAGGTGCGCAAGGGCGCGGTCAATGTGCTCGTCGGCGAAAACGGCGCCGGCAAATCGACACTGATGAAGATCATCGCAGGCGTCGAGCAGCCGACGGCCGGGCGCATCATGCTCGACGGCAACGAGGTTTCCTTCTCCTCCTCCGGCGATGCCGTGGCCCGCGGCATCGGCATGGTGTTCCAGGAGCTGAACCTGTTCGGCAACATGACGGTCGCCGAGAACATTTTCGCCACGCGCGAGATCACCAACCGGTTTCGCAAGATCGACCGCAAGACGCAGGAGCGGCGGGCCGGCGAATTCCTCGATCGGCTCGAAGCCGGTATCCGGCCGGACATGCTGGTTGAGGATCTGCGCATCGGCCAGCAGCAGCTGGTCGAGATCGCCAAGGCTGTTTCGCTCGACGCACGCATCCTGATCATGGACGAGCCGACCTCGGCGCTCAGTGCGGCGGAAGTCGAGATCCTGTTCAAGGTGATCGCCGACCTCAAGGCGCGCGGCGTGGCGATCGTCTACATCTCGCACCGGCTGGAGGAGCTGATCCGCATCGGCGATTACATCACCGTGCTGCGTGATGGCCGCATCACCGGCCAGGAAGAGGTGAAGAACGTCGACACGCAGTGGATCGTGCGGCAGATGATCGGCTCGGACGCCAAGGATTTCGCCAAGGCCGACGGCCATGTTCCCGGAGAGGAGATCTTCCGAGCCGAGGACATCTGCCTGCCGCGCGTCACCGGCGGACTGGCGGTCGACCATGTCTCGCTGTCGCTGCGCGCCGGCGAGATTTTGGGCATTTACGGCCTGATGGGCGCGGGGCGCAGCGAGCTGTTCGACTGCATCATGGGCCGCCACGGCCATGCCAGCGGCGAGATCTTCATCGACGGAAAACATATCAGGGAACGCGACACGACGCGGCGCATACGGCGCGGGCTGGCGCTGATTCCGGAAGATCGCCAACGCGAGGGATTGGTGTCGATCTTATCCGTTGCCAGCAACCTGACGCTGGCCAGCCTGTCGCGTTTCGTGCGCTTGTTCCATATCCGAGGCGGCGCAGAGCGGCAGGGAGTCAGGCAGATGGTGCGCGAGCTTTCGATCAAGGTCGGCGATCCGGCGCAGGAAGTCTCGTCGCTTTCAGGCGGCAACCAGCAGAAGGTGGTGATCGGCAAGGCGCTCCTTACTGAACCGAAGGTGCTGTTGATGGACGAGCCGAGCCGCGGCATCGATGTCGGCGCCAAGGCGGATGTCTTCCGCACCATGCGCAAGTTGTCGCGCGATGGGCTCGGCATCCTCTTCGCCACTTCCGATCTCGACGAGGTGATGGCGCTGTCCGACCGGATCGCGGTGATGAGCAATGGCAAACTGACCGGCATGTTCGATCGCGCCGAGGCGAGCGAAGCCGCGATTGTCGCCGCATCGGCGCTCGGCCATGGACCCGCCCCGCACATCTTGCCCCAGAATTTGGAGAGCAACGCTAATGACTGACATTCCGGCCAGGGCGACTCACTCCTCGGCCTCCAGCGGCTCCGCGCTGCTGACGCTGATGAAGCTCAGGACCTTCATCGCGCTGATTGCCGTGCTGGTGTTCTTCTCCATCGCGGCGCCGAACTTCCTCTCGGCCGCCAATCTGATCCTGATGGCCAAGCATGTGGCGCTCAACGCCTTCCTTGCCATGGGAATGACCTTCGTCATCATCACCGGCGGCATCGATCTTTCGGTCGGTTCGATCGTCGGCCTGTGCGGCATGGTGGCCGGCTATCTCGTGCTCAACGGCATCGACCTGCAGATCGGCTACACCATCTATTTCAACGTGGTGGAGATCGCATTGATCACCCTGGCGGTCGGCATTTTGATCGGCGCCGTCAACGGACTGCTGATCACCCGGCTCAATGTCGCGCCGTTCATCGCCACGCTCGGCGTGCTCTATGTGGCGCGCGGCCTGGCCCTGCTGTCGTCCGACGGCCGCACCTTCCCCAATCTGGTCGGCAAGCCGGAGCTCGGCACCACCGGCTTCGGCTTCCTCGGCGCGGGTCGGCTCGTCGGCTTGCCCGTCTCGATCTGGATCCTGATCGTGGTGGCGCTGGGTGCTGCCTATCTCGCCCGGTACACGCCGCTCGGCCGCCACATCTTCGCCGTCGGCGGCAACGAGCGCGCGGCGCGCATTTCGGGCGTGCGCGTCAACATGGTCAAGATGTTCGTCTACATGTTCTCCGGCTTCTGCGCGGCGATCGTCGGCCTGATCATCTCGTCGGAGCTGATGGCCTCGCACCCGGCGACAGGCGAGAGCTTCGAACTGAATGCCATCGCCGCGGCGGTGCTTGGCGGCACCTCGATGTCGGGCGGTCGCGGCACGATCGGCGGTACTATCGTCGGCGCCTTCGTCATCGGCATCCTGTCGGACGGGCTGGTGATGATGGGGGTGAGCTCGTTCTGGCAGATGGTGATCAAGGGCCTCGTCATCATCGTCGCCGTCGTCGTCGACCAGGCGCAGCGCCGGCTTCAGCAGCGTGTCACCCTGATGCAGATGGCAAAGGCGGGTTGATCATGGCGACTTTGAGCGGAGCGCTGATCGGCTGCGGCTTCTTCGCCGTCAACCAGATGCATGCCTGGCATGACATAGAGGGCGCCGCGATCGTAGCCATTTGCGACCGCGATCCGGAGCGGCTCAGGATCGTCGGCGACCAGTTCGGTGTGGCAAGGCGCTACACCGATGCAGCCGCGCTGTTCGCGGCCGAGACGCTCGACTTCGTCGACATTGCCACCACCGTGGCCAGCCATCGGCCGCTGGTCGAGATGGCGGCCGCCAACCGCGTCCCGGTGATCTGCCAGAAGCCCTTCGCGCCGACGCTGGCCGACGCCAAGGCAATGGTCGCGGCCTGCGCCGAGGCCGGCGTGCCGCTGATGGTGCATGAGAATTTCCGCTGGCAGTCGCCGGTCCAGGCTGTGCGCGCCATGCTCGACAGCCGTGAAATTGGCACGCCCTTCTTCGGGCGTATCTCCTTCCGCTCGGCCTATGACGTGTTTTCCGGCCAGCCCTACCTGGCGACGGGAAAGCGCTTCATCGTCGAGGATCTCGGCATCCATATCCTCGACATCGCCCGTTTCCTGCTGGGCGACGTAAAGAGCCTCACCGCGCGCACCGCGCGCATCAATCCCGCCATCGCCGGCGAGGATGTCGCCACGATGCTGATGGATCACAAGAACGGCGCCATTTCGGTGGTCGATTGCAGCTATGCGACCAGGCTTGCCGTCGAGCCGTTTCCCGAAACGTTGATCGAGATCGACGGCAGCGACGGCACGCTCCGGCTGGCGCAGGGATACCAGCTGACCGTCACCGGCAAGAGCGGAACCACTGTCACAGACGTCTCGCCGCCGCTGCTGCCCTGGGCCTCGCGGCCATGGCACAACATTCAGGAAAGCGTGCTGGCGATCCAGCGGCACTGGGTCGACTGCATTGCATCAGGCAAGGGGCCGGCGACTTCCGGCGCCGACAACCTCAAGACATTCGCGCTGGTCGAGGCTGCCTATACCGGCGCCGCAAGCCGGCAACCGGTGCGGATCGACGACCTGCTGGAATGACCACGGATCGCTTCCTCCTTTGCGGCACGCACGCGGCGGAGACCGAACCGGTCCGGTTGATCGCCGGCCCGCTCAGTGCCGATTTCGTCAACGGCAATCTGCGCACAATACGCCATGGCGGCGCGGAGGTGCTGCGTGCCATCGCCTATGTCGTTCGTGACCGCGACTGGGGAACCTATGAGCCAGCGCTGACGGACTTGACTATCGATCAGGGTGCCGATGCTTTCTCCGTCAGCTACGCGGCAAGCTGCACCGGGCCTGGCGGAAGCCGGCTCGCCTTCCACGCCACCATCAAAGGCTCCTCTGATGGGCAGCTGGTCTTCGACGTCAACGCGCTGCCCGAAAGTGATTTCGAGACCAACCGCTGCGGCTTCTGCATCCTGCATCCAATCGCCGGCCTCGCCGGCAGCCCCGTAATGGTCGAGCACACGGATGGCAGCGTGGCGGCGACGAGACTGCCTGATCTGATCGATCCCTGGCAGCCTTTCAAGGATTTGCGCGCCATCACGCATGAAGTGCGGCCCGGCGTCACCGCGCAATGCCGTATGGAAGGCGACGTCTTCGAAATGGAGGACCAGCGCAACTGGTCCGATGCTTCCTACAAGACCTATGTACGGCCGTTGGCGCTGCCCTGGCCCTATGTATTGCCGGCCGGCGAAACCAACCGCCAGACGATCAGCCTACGCATTGCCGGCGACGACAAGACGCCGGCCACCACCGAGCCATCTGGCCCGATCCGCGTTACGCTCGGCGAGCCCGGTCCGGCGCTTCCGGATGTCGGCGTGATCCTCTATCCCGGCGATGTCGAGACAGCGCTGGCGAACCTCCCAGCACTGTCGGCGCTCGGCCCGCAGCAACTGCTGCTTCATTACGATCCGACGGGCGGCCATGGGCTCGATGCCTTGCGCTCTTTCGCCCGGCTCGCCGCGGCTTATCCCGCCCGCACAACGCTCGAATGCGTGGTCGCCTGCAGCGGCGATCTCGATGCCGAACTCTCCGATATCATCGACCTGGTGCGCCGGGCGGGCCTGCGGCTCGATGCCATAGCGGTCTCGCCTTCGGTCGATCGGCAATCGACACCACCAGGCAGCGCCTGGCCGCCCTGCCCGCCGCTGGAAGATGTCTACGCCGCCGCGCGCCGGGCCCTTCCGGATATCCGTCTTGGCGGCGGCATGTTCAGTTATTTCACCGAGCTCAACCGCAAGCGCGTCCCGGCCGGGCTGCTCGATTTCGTCAGCCATTGCACGTGCCCGATCGTGCATGCCGCCGACGATCTCAGCGTCATGCAGTCGCTGGAGGCGTTGCCGTTCATCACCCGGTCGGCGCGGGCGATCTTCGGCGACAGGCCCTACCGGATCGGGCCCTCGACCATTGCCATGCGGCAGAACCCCTATGGCGGCGCCACCAAGGACAATCCGCGGGGAGAGCGCATCGCCATGGCGAACCGCGATCCGCGCCACAATGGCCAGTTCGCCGCCGCCTGGACGATCGGCTATGCCGCGCGGGTCGCGCCGGCCGGCCTGGAGATGCTGACGCTGTCCGGCTTCACCGGGCCATTCGGCGTGCTGGCGGGATCTGGGGAACCCGTTGCGGAAGGGTCACCCCGGCCGATCTTCCAGGCCATCAAGGGGCTTTGCGAACTGGCTGGCCTTAAACATGTCACGGCCAAAACGAGCGATGAGACCCGGGTAATGGCGTTGGGCGGGCGTTCACCCTCGGGCAAGACGGTCGTGTGGCTGACGAACCTGACGGCAAG
The DNA here is from genome assembly GCF_007003935.1 of Mesorhizobium sp. WSM4310. NCBI lineage: Bacteria > Pseudomonadati > Pseudomonadota > Alphaproteobacteria > Hyphomicrobiales > Phyllobacteriaceae > Mesorhizobium > Mesorhizobium sp. WSM4310. The sequence goes on along the minus strand of NZ_VFTA01000020.1, from coordinate 86,586 downwards.
CGACGTGGCGGTCGACCTTTCGGAGTTTGACCGAGGCCATCTTGTGATGACACCCTACGCGATCACGCGGATCGGCTGAATCAGATTACTTTTCAGAATTCATCACATAGAGGGCGCGCGAGCGCTCCAGATGCTTGATCATCGCCTTCTCGGCGCCATTGGCATCCTTCTTCTCGATGCGGCCGATGATCTCTTCATGCTCGGTCAGCGTGAACTGTTCCTTGCCGGTCCAGATCAGCATTTCGGTGTGATATTCCTTCAGCCAGCCGAGCATCGCCTCGCTGACGGCGACATAGATCGGGTTGCCCGATATCGTCGCGATCTGGGTGTGGAATTTCATGTCGGCGGAAATGAAGGCTTCGGAATCACCTCGCGCGGCACGCTGCTCGGCGACGGTTGCCTTGAGCCGCTGCACATCCTCGACGGTGGCCTTCTCGGCGGCTTCCCTGACCATGCCACGCTCGAAGAAAATGCGCGCGGTCTTGAGGTGCTCGAGCGTGTCCTTCGACGACGACAGGATGATCTTGGCCGCGCCGTCGACCTGTTTGATGATCGACTTGGCGGTGAGCTGCAGCACCTTGGCCCGCTCGCCATGCGAGATGGCGACGAGGCCCATATTGCTCAGCGCCTGCATCGCCTCGCGGATGGCCGGACGGCCAACCTCGAAGCGCTCCATCAATTCGCGCTCCGACGGCATGTCGTCGCCCGGCTGCAACTCGCCGCTGGTGATCAGCCGCTTCAGCCTTGCAAAGACTTCGTCGGAAAGTTTGCGCCGGACGATCGGCTCCGAACGGTTCATCGTGACGAATCACTCCCTGGCCCGGTTCCTGTTTAGCACTGCCGGTGCGATTCCCGGAATGCCTGCACCTTTGCCCGCCCTCGTTGCGCGAAGCGGGATATTGCTTGCAATACTTATGTACTCATTATACCAGATTTCAGACGTGACGAAACTTTTTTCGGACCCTTTTTTCGACCGGCCGGCTCCCATGATCACCTTCACCTATCGCATCGAAACGTCAGGCAACATCGAGGCGCTGGCGGCCAAGATCGCCAGCGACCAGTCGACCGGCACCTTCGTCGCTCTGCCCGGCGAGACCGAGGAACTGAAGGCCCGCGTGGCGGCGCGAGTGCTGGCGATCCGGCATCTGCCCGATGCGCAGCAACCGTCCATTCCCGAGGCCGGTGGAGGGCCTTTCAAGCGCGCCGATGTCGATATCGCATTCCCGTTCGACGCGATCGGCACCGACCTTTCGGCCCTGATGACCATCGCCATCGGTGGCACCTATTCGATCAAGGGCCTGTCGGGCATCCGCATCGTCGACATGCAGCTGCCTGATGACTATCGCGGCGCCCATCCCGGCCCGCAGTTCGGCGTCGCCGGCAGCCGCAAGCTGACCGGCGTGGCGGGACGCCCCATCATCGGCACCATCGTCAAGCCGGCGCTGGGGCTGCGGCCGCATGAGACTGCCGAGATGGTGGGCGAGCTGATCGAGGCCGGCGTCGATTTCATCAAGGACGACGAAAAGCTGATGAGCCCGAGCTATTCGCCGCTGGCGGAACGGGTGAAGGCGATCATGCCGCTGATCCTCGACCACGAGCAGAAGACCGGCAAGAAGGTGATGTATGCCTTCGGCATCTCGCATGCCGACCCGGACGAGATGATGCGCAACCACGATCTGGTGGCGAAGGCAGGCGGCAATTGCGCGGTGATCAACATCAACTCCATCGGCTTCGGCGGCATGGCCTACTTAAGAAAACGCTCCAGCCTGGTGCTGCACGCCCATCGCAACGGCTGGGACATCCTCACCCGCCACCCCGGCCTCGGCATGGATTTCAAGGTCTGGCAGCAGTTCTGGCGATTGCTCGGCGTCGACCAGTTCCAGATCAACGGCATCGCTTCAAAATATTGGGAGCGGGATGCATCCTTCATCGAATCCTTCAAGGCAGTGACGACGCCGATCTTTTCGCCTGATGATTGCTCGCTGCCGGTCGCAGGTTCCGGCCAGTGGGGCGGGCAGGCGCCCGAGACCTACGAACGAACCGGCCGCACGGTCGACCTGCTCTATCTCTGCGGCGGCGGCATCGTCAGCCATCCGGACGGGCCAGGCGCCGGCGTGCGCGCCGTCCAGCAAGCCTGGCAAGCGGCGGTCGAGGGCGTCCCGCTGGCGAACTTCGCCCTGAAGCATCGCGAACTGGCACGGTCGATCGAAAAGTTCGGCGACGGCAAGGCGGCCTGAGGTCATGCATAACCTGCTGCTCAGCTATTATGGCGACGACCTCACCGGCTCGACCGACGTCATGGAAGCGCTGGAGCTCGGCGGCGTGCCGACGGTGCTGTTCATGAGGCAGCCGGACGAGGCTCTATTTGCCCAATTCAAGCATTGCCAGGCGGTCGGGCTGGCCGGCACCAGCCGCAGCGAGACGCCGCACTGGATGGACACGCATCTGCGCGACGCCTTCGCCTGGCTGAAGACGCTGAAAGCCGAAATCTGCCACTACAAGGTCTGTTCGACCTTCGATTCCAGCCCGACGATCGGCAGCATCGGCCGGGCGATCGAGATCGGCCGCGAGGTCTTCAAACAGGATAGCGTGCCGCTGCTGGTCGGCGCGCCGCAGCTCAAGCGCTACACCGCCTTCGGCCATCTGTTCGCGGCCTATCGCGACCAGTATTTCCGCATCGACCGCCATCCGGTGATGAGCCGCCACCCGACGACGCCGATGGATGAATCGGACCTGCTGATCCATCTGTCGCGGCAGACGGATCTCACGTCGGGGTTGATTGACCTTGCGACACTGCAGTCGGAGCAGCGGTCGCAGGCATTCGATCGCTTCGTGGACCGTGGCGCGGCCATCGTGCTTGTCGACGTCGACAGTCGGGAGACCCAGGCCCTTGCGGGCAAAGAGATCTGGCGCATGCGCAAGCCGGGCGGCTCTTTTGTCGCCGGCTCGTCCGGCGTCGAGTATGCGTTGTTGGCCGAATGGGCGTCGAATGACATCGTCGGCGCCGGACCAGGCTTCACGCCGCCGGGTGCCGCCGACCGGATCGCCGTCGTGTCGGGCAGTTGCTCGCCGACCACCGAACGACAGATCCGGCATGCCCTGAGCGACGGCTTCGACGGCATCGAGGTCGATCCTGTCGAACTGGTTTCGGAGGCTTCGCAGCAGGCGATCACGCGTACGGCGGCAAGCGGCGGCGCCAGCCTGCAAGCCGGACGAAGCGTCATCCTCTACACCGCGCTTGGCCCTGCAGCCGACAGGGGCGCCGAAATCGACCGGCAGGAAGGCGCCCGCCACAAGCTTGGCCGCGGCCTTGGTGCGCTGCTGCGCCAATTGACTGACGAGCAGAGCTTGCGGCGCGTGGTCATTGCCGGCGGTGACACGTCAAGCCATGCGCTTGGACAAATGGGCGTCGACGCGCTGACCGTCAGGATGCCTCTGCCCGCCTCGCCTGGTTCCCCACTTTGCGTTGCTCATTCGCACGTCAAAGCGATTGACGGGCTGGAGGTTGCGCTGAAGGGCGGGCAGGTAGGAACCGACCGCTATTTCTCGTCCATCCGTGACGGTCTTCGCAGTTGACTGTGCGGAGGTCCCATGGCTGTTCTGTCTCGCAGCCAAGGAAGAAGCGTGCGGCGGGACCTGTAATTGATAGCGACCGTGCTATGCTTGAAACCGCAAGCCAGCAGAAATGCAAGGAGATTTTCGCCATGGCACTGGTGGTCAGCAAACCTGAAGATATCGCGACGGCCTTTGCCGATGCGTGGAACAGGCACGATATGGACGATTTCGCAGCGCTGTTCTCCGAGGAGGCCAATTTCGTCAATGTCGTGGGAATGTGGTGGAAGAATCGCGCCGAGATCGAGGGGGCGCACCGCGCAACGCATGAAACGATGTTTCGTGACAGCCGATTGGAGGGTTTTGTCTCGTCGGTTGTTGGATTAGCTCCCGGCCTTGCATCGGTACATTATGCGTGGACCCTGACCGGTGCATTTGCTCCGGATGGCTCACCGGCCGGTACACGCAAAGGCATTCTGCTTTTGGTTGTGAAGGAAGGACAGTCGGGCTGGCGGATAAAGGTGGCCCAAAACACCGACATTGTTCCAGGGGCAGCTGCTCCCCCTTCGAGCGCGAGGAGTTGATCCTCCTCACCTCCCCGCAGCATGGGGTAGCGGGGCAGTTTGTTGGATTGATCAGCCGAGCGACAGTTCCTTCGTCTGATGCCTCAGCACGAGTCCGACCGCACCCAGCAATGCGTCGTTCTCGGTGTGCTTGCCAACGATTATTCGCGTGCGCAGGGCCGGAGCGATATCGCGGGACTTGATGAGCGTGTGGCGTTCGTAGGACGCGATCAGCGGCGTCAACAGAATGTCGCCCGCCAACGCCATCTGGCCGCCGATGATGATGAGCGGCGGATTGAGCACCGAGCCGATCAAGCCGAGACCCCGGCCGGCGATCTCGGCGGTATCCTCAATCATCCGCAACGCCCTGACGTCGCCCTCCTTGGCCATCATGATGACATCGTCCATGGTGACCTGCCGCCGCATGACACGCGAAATCTGTTCCAGTGGTCGGGCAAAACTCGCATAGAGCTCCAGGCATCCGCGATTGCCGCACCGACAAAGATCGCCGCCGGGATCGATGCTGATGTGCCCGAATTCGCCGGCGCCGCCGGCGATGCCCGTCACCAGCCGGCCATGCTGGACAATGGCGCCACCGACCCCCAGATCGATCTTGAACAGGACGAAATCGTCGTGGCCGATTGCCGCGCCCCACATCAGCTCCGCAATGGCCGAGCAGTTGCTCTCGTTGTCGGCGAAGATCGGCCGCTCCAGCACGGGTCCGAACACATCTCGTATGTTGACGCCGGCCCATGTTGGAACGATGCTGGCGCGCAGGACCACTCCATCGCGGCTGACAGGACCAGAGACGGAAATCCCAACCCCCAGGAGCCCCGCCATCGGCAGACCATTTTCCTCGTAAGATTGGGCAATTGCCGATTTGGCCATCTGGGCCGCCTGCTGCGGTTGGTAGTCCAGTGCCATGGGGATAGTTTGTTCGGCAATGACGGAATGCGAGACATCGGCAACGATCAGTCGTATCTGCTGAAGTCCGAGGTGAATTCCGACGCAGGTACCGGCTGTCGGATTGAGCGTCACGGCCGCGGCTGGCCTGCCAATAGCTCTGATTCCCTCGCGACTGGTCGGGGCTTCGATCACCATGCCCGATTTTCTCAAGCCATTGAGCGCGGTTGAGACCGTCGAGCGCGCCAGGCCGGTGACGCGTGCGATCTGCGACGCCGAGAGGGCGCCGCGTTCACTCAGGCAGCGCACAATCATGCTCTCCGGCGATGCGGACGGCCTGTCGATCAGCCAGGTTCTAAGCGAAGGTTTTGTCATGGACCAACATAAACATCGTTGACTGATAGCTCCAATATGTCATCTTGGAAAGAACTTGAGATTAACGCATCTCGCCGGCGGCGGCTTCAAACCGCGGCCATAAGCGGTCGATACGAACCGTGCAACACCATATGGGAGTGAAACTATGAAATGCGTCATGACCGCCCTCGCGGCAGCCGTTGCGTGCACCTTTGTCGCCGGAGCAGCCTTAGCCGAGCCCAAGACGAACCTGCTGCACCAGTGGGCGACTGGCTCGGACGCCCAGGCGATCGCCAAGCTCGGCGAGATGTTCACCGCCAAGGGCGGCAAATGGGAACAGACCTCGATCGCCGGTCACACGGCCAACACGCTGGCCAAGCTGCGTGCCGACGTGATCGCCGGCAATGCCCCGCCCGCCGTGCAGCTGAAAGGTCCGGAAATCGCCGAGTGGAACAAGACCGGCATGACCGCTGACCTCGACGAGCTGGCGGCCTCGGAAGGATGGGAAAAAGTGGTCGCGCCGGAATTGCTTCCGGTGATGAAGCCGACCGGCAAATGGGTCGCCGCCCCCATGAACATCCACCGCATCAACTGGTTGTGGGCCTCGCCGAAGGTCATGCAGGCCGCCGGCGTGACGGAAATGCCCAAGACCTGGGCCGAGTTCAATGCAGCCTGCGACAAGATCGTCGCCTCTGGCAAGATCTGCATCTCGCATTCGACGGCCGACTGGACGGATTCGACGGTGTTCGAGGTCGTGCTCTACGGCCAGGACATCGATCTCTATCGCAAGGCCTTCGTCGAGGGCGATGTCGAATCCATGCGCAGCCCGGGGATGGTGAAGGCCTTCCAGCAGATGCGCCTGATGACAAGCAAGTACATGGATCCGGGCATGGTTGGCCGCGACTGGGATTCGATGTCGGCGCTCGTGGGCAAGGGCGACGCAGCTTTCCACATCATGGGCGACTGGACGATCGGCCTGCTGACCGCCGCCGGCTTTAAGGAAGGCACCGACTATGTCTGCGCCCAGGCACCGACCGATTGGGGCAAACCCGGCTTCATCCTCAACTCGGACTCGGTCGTGTTCTTCAAGCAAAAGGATCAGGATTACATCGACGGCCAGAAGCTGCTTGCCAGCCTGATCCTGTCGCCCGACTTCCAGACGGTCTTCAACCAGGCCAAGGGCTCGATCCCCGCGCGTCTCGATATCGATCTGTCGAAGGGCTTCAATCCGTGCCAGCAGCTCTCACAGAAGGATCTGCAGGCTTCGATCAAGGACGGCACGCTGGTCCGCTCGATGGCGCACAACATGACCATCCCACAGAAGATGCGCGGCGCGATCATGGACGCCATTACCGAGTTCGTCGCGACGCCCGACATGTCACCCGAGGACGGCGCCAATGCGATGGCCGACGCGGCCGAAGCACAGAAGTAGACAGGAACGGCCGGGCGCAATTTCTATCCGCATCCGGCCATCCTCCATCCAGTTCCGCGCCGCAAATGTCAAATCACGACCTGATCCTATCGACCCCGGCGCCCGCCCGCCCCTGGCGCGAGCGGCTGGGCTCCGCGATGCCCTTGCTGGTGCTCGGCCCCTCGCTTGTGGCGAGCTTCGTCTACGTCTTCGTGTTCACCGGCTGGACGCTCTACATCTCGCTCTCGAACTCCTCCCTGCTCCCGACCTACGGCTTCGTCGGTCTGGACAACTATGCGTCACTCTGGGCGAACCGGCGCTGGAACATCGCCTACGACAACCTCTTTCTCTTCAGCGGCTTCTACATCGTCGGCTCGATGGCGGTGGGACTGCTGCTGGCGATCCTGATCGACCAGCGCGTGCGCGGAGAAGCGGTCTGGCGCACGATCTTCCTCTATCCGCTGGCCGTCTCCTTCATCGTCACCGGCACGGTCTGGAGTTGGCTCTACAACCCGACCGACGGTATCCAGGCGATGGTGCGCGGATTGGGCTGGACAAATTTCAGTTTCGCACTCGCCAGCGACCGACACTATGCGATCTATGCGGTGATCATCACCGGTGTCTGGCAGTCCTCAGGCTTTGCCATGGCGCTCTTCCTGGCGGGTCTGCGCTCGGTGGATGCGGACCTCGTCAAGGCCGCGCAGATCGACGGCGCATCGACCTTCCGCATCTATCGCAAAGTGCTTCTGCCAACGATTGCGCCGATCTTCCTGGCGGTCGCCGTCATCCAGATCCAATTCGCCATCAAGACCTTCGACCTCGTGGCGGCCCTCACGAAAGGGGGCCCTGGAATCTCGACCACGTTCCCTGCCATTTACGTCTATGACCTGATGTTCCAACGCGGCCAGATCGGCGAAGGCGCCGCGGCGGCCATCATGATGCTGGCCGCTCTTGCCGTGGTGCTGGTGCCGTATTCCTTCTGGGTGGTTTGGCGCCGGCGCAAGGAAGCCGGCCATGGCTGACGTCCCGCTGGACCAGACGCAGGATCATCACGCTGCCACAGTTGCGGCGCGCAGGCATTTCCTCACCCGCTTCGTCATCTATGGGCTGCTGGTTATCTTCGCGGCGATCTACCTGGTGCCATTGCTGGTTGTGGTGCTGAATTCATTCCGCGATCAGCAAGAGATCGCGCGCAACGGGTTGATCTCGCTGCCACGCAGTTTCCGCCTCGAAGCCTGGGGCCAGGCCTGGAGCACATATTGCATCGGCGGCACCTGCGAGGGCATGCAGCGCAACTTCTACAACTCTCTGAAAATGACGATCCCGGCGACAATCATCTCGACGGTGGTCGGCGCGATGAACGGTTACATCTTGTCGAAATGGCGCTTCAAGGGTTCGGAAGCGCTGTTCACCTGCATGCTGCTCGGCGTCTTCATTCCGGGCCAGATTTCGTTGATGCCCTGGGCGTTCATCCTCGGCAATCTGGGCCTCAGCAATTCCACCTACGGGCTCATCGTCATCCACGTCATCCAGGGCATTTCGTTCACCACGCTGTTCTGCCGCAACTACTACGTCAGCATCCCCGACGATCTGATCAAGGCGGCACGCATCGACGGCGCAGGCTTCTGGCGCATCTTCCGCAAGATCATTCTCCCGCTCTCCTCACCGATCCTGATCGTCACGGTGATCTGGCAGTTCACCGGCATCTGGAACGAATATCTGTTCGGTGTCGTCTTCACCTCCGGGCAGCAACAGCCGATCACGGCCGCACTCGTCGCGCTGACGGCAAGCGGCACCAATGTACGCGCCTACGATGTCATGAGCGCCGCCGTGCTAATCGGCGCGCTGCCGCCGCTGCTGATCTATCTCTTCGGCGGCAAGTATTTCGTCCGCGGCCTGACCCAGGGCGCGATCAAGTGAGGCGCGATCAAGTGAGCGTAGCCTATCTGATGTCGCCGATCGCCTCGACCGCCAAGAAAGGCATCGCATGTCGACATTGACCATCCGATCCCTGCGCAAGAACTACGGCTCGGTCGAGGTGCTGAAGGGCATCGATCTCGAGGCGCAGAACGGTGAGTTCATCGCGCTGGTCGGACCGTCCGGCTGCGGCAAGTCCACCTTGCTCGCGATGATCGCCGGTCTGGAAACCGTAACCTCCGGCGAGATCCGCATCGACGGCCGGCTGGTCAATTCGGTTGCGCCTAAGGACCGCGACATCGCCATGGTGTTCCAGTCCTACGCGCTTTACCCGACGATGACGGTGCGCGAGAACATCACCTTCGGCATGGAAAGCCGCCGCGTACCGAAGCCGCAGCAGGACGAGGCCGTCAAGCGGGTTGCAGCGTTCCTGCAGATCGAACCGCTGCTTGGGCGCAAGCCCGGACAGCTTTCGGGCGGCCAGCGCCAGCGTGTCGCGATGGGCCGGGCGCTGGTGCGTGATCCGAAACTGTTCCTGTTCGACGAGCCGCTCTCCAATCTCGACGCCAAGCTGCGCGTCGACATGCGTACCGAAATCAAGAAGCTGCATCACCGTGTCGGCAAGACGACGGTTTACGTCACGCATGATCAGGTCGAGGCGATGACGCTGGCCTCGCGCATCGCCGTGATGCATCAGGGCTCGGTCCAGCAATTCGATGAGCCGGCCACGATCTACAACCGTCCCGCCAACATGTTCGTTGCGGGCTTCATGGGTTCGCCGGCGATGAATTTTTTGCCGGCCGAACTGAGCCAGGAAGGCGGCCGCCCGACTGTTGTCTTGCCGACCGCCGACGGCAACACGGCCAGCCTGCCGATCGTCCAGGCCCTGCCGTCCGATACGCCGCGACAGCTCTTGCTCGGCATCCGGCCGGAGCACATCTACCGATTTGATCCCGATCTTGCCCGTCGCAAGCCAAGCATCGCGCAAATCGATGCCGTGGTCGAACTGGTCGAGCCGACGGGTGCGGAGACCATGGCCGTTCTGCGCCTGGGCGGCAAGGAGATCACCGGTCGTTTCGACCCCGACGGCACGCCTCGCATGGGTGAGACGGTGGCGCTCGGCATCGACATGGCGCGTGCCTGCTTGTTCGACCCGACGACCCAACGCCTGATCTGAAGAGAGTTCCGCTTTTGTCCTTTGCCACCTATCCGAGCCTGGCCGACCGTGTCGTGCTGATTACCGGCGGCGCGTCTGGCATCGGCGCCGACACGGTTCGCGCCTTCGCCGCCAATGGCGCACGCGTCGCGTTTCTCGATCTGCAGCAGGAGGCCGGCGAAGAGCTCGCGCGGGAACTCGCCGCCACGGCAGCGCACCCGCCCCTCTTCATGCGCTGCGACGTGACCGATATTGCCGCCCTCCGGGCTGCGATCGGCACGGTGCGCGACCGCCTCGGACCTGTCGCGGTGCTGGTCAACAACGCCGCCGACGACAATCGCCACCCGGTTGCCGAGGTGACGCAAGAGTACTGGGACCACGCCCAGGACGTGAACCTCAGGCACCACTTCTTTGCCGCCCAGGCCGTGCATCCGCACATGAAGGAACTGGGCTTTGGTTCGATCGTCAATTTTTCCTCGATCGCCTGGCGCTTCGGCGCGGCGGAGATGGCGCCCTATGCGACGGCCAAGGCTGCGGTGGTCGGGTTGACATTCGCGCTGGCTCGGGCGTTTGGCCCCGACAACATCCGCGTCAACGCCATTGAGCCGGGCGCAGTCATCACCGACCGGCAACGACGGCTTTGGTACAAGACACAGGGCACGGTCGACCAGGTCGTGCAGCGCCAGATGATCCGCCGGGTTCTGCTGGGCGAGGAGATCGCGCGCACGGTGCTGTTCCTCGCCGCCGACGACAGCCGCATGATCACCAAGCAGTCGATCACCGTGGATGCCGGCCTGCGATGACGGCGAAACCAGAATCCAAGGATCGCTCCATGCTCCAGGTGGGCCTGAACCCCTACGGTCTGACCTATCATCTCGGCCTGCAGGCCCGCGGCACGCCACGCGCCAATCCCAAGCCGGCGGGGCTGGAGGGTTTCATCGCGCTTGCGACCGAGCTCGGCGCCAAGGTGCTGGAGATCTGGGTGCCATGGCTGACGGAGCTTTCCGACGATGCGGTCATCGCGCTGCGCGAAAGGCTCGCCGGCCTCGGCATCACCCCGATCGTCAGCGGCGGCCTTTTGGTCGGTGAACCGCTCGATGATGCCTTTCGGGCCGCGCGCCTGCTCAAGGCCAAAATCATCCGAACGGCACTGACGCCGGTTCTGTGTGGCGACCGCAACGCTGCCGGCGAGAAATGGAGCGAGTTCGCCGGCATCATTCGCGCGAGATTGCAGGAATGGGGTCCGCGCGCGATTGCCGAAGGCCATGTCCTGGCGATCGAAAACCACCAGGACTTCACCAGCCAGGAACTCGCCGATTTCTGCGCACTCGGCGGCGAAGGCGTCGGCGTCACCTTCGACACCGGCAACACATTCCCGGTCGGCGAAGCGCCGCTCGATTTTACGCGTCGGATCGCACCTTACGTCCGCCATGTCCACCTCAAGGACTACCGCGTGCAGTTCACGACCGAAGGCTACAGGCTGATCCGCTGTGCCATCGGCGATGGTGCAGTGCCGTTTGCCGAACTGTTCGCAGTTCTTGCCGAACACCACGATCGCATGACCGCCGTTCTCGAACCGGGTGCATTGGAGGCGCGGCATGTCCGCTTTCTCAGCGACGACTGGTGGTACGGCTATCCGCCGAAGACGGCGCGCGAATTTGCCGCCTGCCTGCGGGCCGCGCAGCGCAATCGGCTGCCCGATGATGCCGACTACCGCACCCCTTGGGAGCGCGAAGACGACGTTTCCCTCGTTTCCTATGAGCTCGACATGATCAGGCGCAGCGCCGCCAACATGCGCAACCTTGGTTTGATGAAAGTGGAGAAGATCTGATGACGGCACGTGAACTCGATGGATTGACCGCCTTCGTAACCGGCTCCGGCCGTGGCCTCGGTCGCGTGATGGCCGAGCGCCTGGCGGAACTCGGCGCCAATGTCGCGATCCATGACATGGACGAAACAGCGCCGGCCAAATACGGCGAGTTCGCCAATCTCGCAGAGGTGGCCGAGCGCCTGAAGCGTCATGGCACGAAGGTCACGTCGGTGACCGGCAACATTGGCGACCAGAAGGCGGTGGCCGAGATGAAGCGCAAGATAGAGGCCGATCTCGGCGACGTGCATGTGCTGGTCAATTGCGCCGGCGGCGACATCGGCGCCAAGGGCGGCAAGCCGAACCCGAACAACGCCCTCGACATCGAGCTAGACGACATCCGTGTGCTCACCGAAAACAATCTGATCGGTACGATGCTGGTCTGCCAGGCCTTCGTACCGCCCATGAAGCAGCGCGGCGGCGGCTCCGTCATCAACATCGCGTCGGCGGCAGCACATCTCGGCGTCTCGCCCGAGGTCGTCTACTCGACGTTGAAGGCCGCGGTCGTGCATTACACGCGCTGCCTCGCCAAGGAGTTGATCGACGACGGCGTGCGCATCAATGCGGTCAGCCCTGGCGCCACCAAGACGGCCCGGTTCCAGGCAACCCGAGTGGTCGATCCGACGCGCATGGATTCGAGCAAGAAATCGCTAAACCGCTATGCGGAGCCGGAGGAGATCGCCGAGGCGGTGGCCTTTCTCGCCGGTCCACGCGCGCGCTTCATCAACGGCCAGGTCATCCGCGTCGATGGTGGTTTCACCATCTTTCCAGGTTGAATACGCGCCGACTACAGTGGCAGCCGCCCTCAGGTGGAGGTCGCCACTTATGGGATAAGTAGATGGTACCGTTGGCTGGGATCGAACCAGCGACCTCCGGATCCACAATCCGGCGCTCTAACCAGCTGAGCTACAACGGCACATTTGCCTGAGCAGAATCTCTTCGGGAACTCGTCTCAAGCGATCCGCTCTGTCGTTCGGCGATGCGTCCATACGGGCTTATGGATTTTAATTCAAGGCTTTTGCGAAGCAAAGGCCACTTCCCCACATGTCGGCGCAACAGTGGCGGTTCGCCGGGCAAAGAAAAAGGCCGGCGGGAGGAGGTGCCGGCCTTTTCCTGTTACGAGCCAGCGGGAGGAGGAGCTGGCTGGTCACCCCGGGGAGCGGAGGGAGGAGGTTCCACTCGCCGGGTATTTCGTGATGGCTACCACCATACGCCTGATCGTTTTTGAGAAAATGCGACCTTTTGTTGCATCCTCAGATCATGCGCAAATATTAGGCAGCCTTAATGTCCTTGATCGCCTTCTCGAAGGCGGTCTTGATCGGCTTGGAGACGTCTTCCGCCGCCTTGGAGGCAACGGCCTGGAAATCCTTGGCCTGCTCGACCGTCAACTCGACGCGCTTGCGCAGGAAAGCGGTCTGCAGTTCGACGACTTCCGACAGCGACTTGGCGCCGATCAGGGCTTCGAGATGCGAGAAGCCGGCTTCGGCATTGGCGCGCAGCGCCGCGATGGTCTTGAGCGACAGGTCGCTGGAAACAGTCTTGGCGGTCTCGTAGGTCGACTCCAGAGCCTTCTGGGTCTCCTCGGCGCCGGTCTTGAGCTTGGCATAGGCCTCCTTCGACTGCTCAACGCCCTTTTCGGCGAAAGCGCGCATCTGGTCGGTGGCCTTGGAAGCGTCGAAGCTCGGGAATTCAACGTTTTCGATGGTCTCGGCAGTTTTGGTCCTGGACATTTTCCATCCTTTTCAGCGGCAGCGGCTTTGACGGAAAGCCGTCTCGTTCATGTATGATGGCAATATAAAGGCAATTTTTGTGCATTGCAATATCTTTGTTGCAGTGCACCATAAATTTCTTTCCGGCCGTTAACCAAAAGCCCAGAAACCAGCCTTTGCACGTTCTGGCTTGTGGACCTTCGCGCCTTCGGCTTTTATTAACAAAGCGTTAACTGCAAATTTCGCCGCTCCGTGAGGGTTCGCCAAGCGCATGCCGTCCGAATATTCCTTCCTCGACGTCGCCGTGCTCGACGCGGTGCGCCAGCGCTTTGCCGCCGGCGACGCGATCGCGATCCTGTCGGTCGACCTGGAGCAGGTGATCTGGGCCAATGGGCCGGGCGCCGCGGTGTTCGGTTATCCCGACATCGAAGCGATCATCGGCGCCTCGGCACAGCTGCCGCTGATTGCCCGCCGCCAGATCATGGCGACCAGCGGCTTTCCCGAGATCGGCAGCGATCGCGGCATCACCGTCAGGCTGGCGACCGGCATGACCAGCAGGACCGTCGGCTTCCAGGCGAGTGCCGTGACGCTGCCCGACGGCGAGAAGGCGATCATGCTGGCGGTGCCGGCGGCGCAGACAGGCTCACGCGGTGCCGCCGAAATCGCCAGCCGGGCGATCAGCGGCTTCACCGAAGACGGCCATTTCATCGCCTTCATCGATGCCGGGGGCAATGTCGAGGCCGCGTCGGACGGCTTTTTGAAGCTCGGCATCCAGCCCGCGACGCTTGCCGCCCTGGTCGCCGATGTGGCCGCCGAGGGCGAACGCATTGTCAAGCGTCTCGTTCCGGGCGGCAACACTTCCTACCCCGCCGGGCTCGCGCGGCTGACGCCGGAGCGGCACCTCCTGGTTGTGATCGATGAGGATCAGCTCGAGGACCATGCGTCTGTCTCAGAAGCTTCGGCAGAACCCGCTCCTAAAGTAACGGAAAGCACCGCCGCACAATCCGATCCTCATCAGGACAATCAGCCGACGGCGGATGCTTCGCAGGCGGAGGCCGTCGAACGGTCACCTGGTACTGCCGAGATCGAGCCCGAGCCCGCCCCTTCCAAGCCGGCGCCTGAAGATATGCCGGAACGGGCCACGCAAGAGATTTCGGAGCCGACCGGACCGACTCCGGTTGCCGCCGACAACGATCAGCCGACAGCGGGCGGCACGCCGGCACAGCACGATCACTGGTACTTCAATGTCGGCGAGGATGGCGCGCGACCCGCGCCTGCCGCGCCGGAAGCGAAAAATGTGGTCCAAGCGACCGGCGCCGAGGCTTCGGTGGGCAGCGCGAAGGAGAGCAAACCCGCCTCCTCGGCAACCACGCCCCCAGCTCGGACAATAGACCGCTCGGCCGCGCCGCTGCGCTTCGTCTGGCGCACCGACGCCGAAGGCAAGTTCAGCACGCTGTCGCCGGAATTCGCCGACATTGTCGGCAAGCCGGCAGCCGATGTGATCGGCCGGCGCTTCAGGGATGTCGCGGCGGCCTTCGGCCTTGACGCGTCCGGCGAGATCGCTGGCCTGCTGGAGCGGCGCGATACCTGGTCCGGCCGCTCCGTGCTATGGCCTGTCGTCGGCACCGACCTGAAGATCCCCGTCGACCTGGCGGCTTTGCCCGTCTATGGCCGCAGCCGCGCCTTCGAAGGTTTTCGCGGCTTCGGCGTTGCCCGGACCGGCGATGCGATCGTCGATCCGGAAGCGATCGGCATGGCCCTGTTGCCCAATGGCGAGCGGCCGGCGACGCCGGAAACCGTGAAACCTCCGGCTGAGGAGCCGAAGGCGGAGGAGTCGAAGGCCGAGGAACCAAATGCGGCGGATCCATTCAAGGGCGAGGTGCCGGCGCTGACCATCGTGCCGAAACAAGAGCGGCGCTTTGCCGACAAGGTCATCCGCCTGGCCGAACACCGGCAGCCGGCCAACGACAAAGGGCTGTCGACACTGGAACGCAGCGCCTTCCGTGAGATCGGCGAGCGGCTGAAGAAGGACAGTGCATCCACCGTGCCGCCGGAAGCCGAAAAGCCCGGCATCGAAAGCACGACGAAACCGGAGCCCAGCACACCGGCTGGGCCAGCGGCTGAAACTGCAGCGGAGGCCCCGGCGGCCAAGGCGGAAACTCCGATCGAGGCCGTCTCCGATGTTGCGTCGACGCCTGAAGCCGTCTCGGATCAAGAGCCGGCAGAGACCGGCGAAACCCCGGTGGCGGAACCGGAGAAGGACGCGGTGCTGGCCGAACCATCCGAGACCGATGCCGAGGACGAGGCGGATCTCGCACGGCTTGATGGCGGTCACCCGGACGACATGGTTCGCCAGGAGGACAGCGACACGCCGGCCGGGGCGACAGGCTCGCTGCTCAGCTATGCCGAGGCGAGCCCCGTCGCGGACAATGACGAGCCCACGGCCTCTGAACCGGTCACCACAGAATCGGAAAGTGCCGAGCCCGCCGCAATCGACGATGAACCGGCAATGGCAGACGCCGGACATGTCGGGACCGACGACGATGAGAGCATGACGTCGGCCGATTTTCGCGATGCCGAGGACAGTGAGGACTGGGGCGACGGCGCGGAAACCGCTGCCACTGACGAGCAGCCCGCGACATTTGGCGGTGAAGCCGCAAGCGCAAGCGGCGGCGTCGAGAGCCCGGCCGAACGGCCACGCCTGAAAGTGCCGCCGCTCAAGACCGAAGGGATCGTGCCGTCGGCCTTTTCCGTCGGCGACGAAGGCAAGGCTCCAGACACTTCGCTGCTCGGCAAGCTGCCGGTGCCGCTGCTCATCCATTCGGGCGACCAGTTGCATTATGCCAATGAGGAGTTCCTCGACCTGACCGGTTATGACACGCTCGAGCATCTCGAGGACGCCGGCGGCCTGGGTGCGCTGTTCGCCGATCCTTATGCCGATGACGGCACCTCCGACGGCAGCGACCGGGCACTGCGGCTGAAAACGCGCGATGGCCAGGAATTCCCGATCGACGCGATCCTGCGCTCCGTTCCCTGGCGCGACGGCAAGGCGCTGATGCTGGTCGTGCGCCGTTCCGGCGATGATGACGCGCCCGCAGCCCTGCACCTGGTCGGCGAAGAGCTGACACAACCTGACATTTCCGAGCTCAAGGCCCGCATCGCCGAGATGCGCACCATCATCGACACCGCTACCGACGGCGTCGTGCTGATCGGCAGCGACGGCACCATCCGCTCGATCAGCCGCCCGGCCGAAGCGCTGTTCGGTTTCGACAGCGACGAGGTGACCGGCAAGCCCTTCGCCTCGCTGTTTGCCATCGAAAGCCAGCGCGCGGCGCGCGACTATCTCACCGGGCTTTCCGAACCCGGCGTGGCGAGCGTCATGAATGACGGCCGCGAGGTGATCGGGCGCGAGGCGCAAGGGCGCTTCATCCCGCTGTTCATGACCATCGGCCGGCTGCCCAATGACAGCGGGTTCTGCGCTGTCGTGCGCGACATCACGCAGTGGAAGCGAGCCGAGGAAGATCTCACCCAGGCGCGCGCGGTGGCCGAACGGGCGTCCTCGCAGAAGACCGATTTCCTTGCCCGCATCAGCCACGAGATCCGCACGCCGCTCAATGCCATCATCGGCTTTTCCGAATTGATGGTCGACGAGAAGTTCGGGCCGGTCGCCAATGACCGCTACCGCGACTATCTGCGCGACATCAATCGCTCCGGCAACCATGTGCTCGACCTGGTCAACGACCTGCTCGACATCTCGAAGATCGAGGCCGGCCAGCAGGAAATGGCCTATGAGGCGGTCTCGCTCAACGACACGCTGGCCGAGACCGTGGCGATGATGCAGCCGCAGGCCAACCGCGAACGCGTCATCATCCGCTCCAGCTTCGCCTCGCGGCTGCCGGAAGTGGTGGCCGACCTGCGCTCCGTGCGCCAGATCGCGCTCAACATCCTGTCCAACGCCATTCGCTACACCCAGGCCGGCGGCCAGGTGATCGTCTCGACCGCCTATGAGACTTCAGGCGACGTCGTCATGCGGGTGCGCGACACGGGGATTGGCATGAGCCAGGCCGAGATCGAACAGGCGCTGAAGCCGTTCAAGCAGATCAACGCGCTGAAGCGCGGCCGCGGCGACGGCACCGGCCTTGGCCTGCCGCTGACCAAGGCGATGGTGGAAGCAAACCGCGCCCGCTTCACCATCAATTCGACGCCTGGCGAAGGCACGCTGGTCGAGGTCGCGTTTCCTTCGACCCGGGTGCTGGCGGAATAGCGAGTCCAAAAGAAAAGGCGCCCTGGAGGACGCCTTAAGAGATGGGATTGCTGTCACAACGGGGGCTTGAGCGAATTCAGATCCTCCGGGGCAGAGGAACGGGATTTCTCCCTCAAGTTACATGCGACTATCGGGGCCGGGCCTTAACAAGTCCTTACCGGCTCGCCGAAAAATTTACGAATGTGTACCACTCGTGAAATCTAGGTAAATTCCCGCGACATGGTTCGTTAACCATCCCGATCGGGATCATTCGGCAAGCTGCGGCAGGTTCCTGAACAGCTCCAGCGCTTCCGGGTTGGCGAGCGCTTCCTTGTTCTTGATGGCGCGGCCATGCACGACGTCGCGCACGGCGAGTTCGGTGATCTTGCCCGACTTGGTGCGCGGAATATCCGTGACCGCGACGATCCTGGCCGGTACGTGACGCGGGCTGGCACCACTGCGTATCTTGGCGCGGATGCGTTTTTCCAGATCCTCGTCCAGTTGGACGCCCGCGGCCAGCCGCACGAACAGCACGACACGCACGTCATTGTCGAAATCCTGGCCGATGCACAGCGCTTCCAGGATTTCCGGCATCTGTTCGACCTGGTTGTAGATCTCCGCCGTGCCGATGCGCACCCCGCCCGGGTTGAGCGTAGCATCCGAGCGGCCATGGATGATCATGCCGCCATGCACCGTCCACTCAGCGAAATCGCCATGGCACCAGACATTGTCGAAACGCTCGAAATAGGCCGCCTGGTATTTCTTGCCGTCAGGGTCGTTCCAGAAGCCGATCGGCATCGACGGAAACGCCTTGGTGCAGACCAGTTCGCCCTTTTCCTGCCGGATCGGCCTGCCGTCGTCGTCCCAGACATCGACGGCCAGGCCAAGGCCGGGTCCCTGGATCTCGCCGGTCCATACCGGCTGGGTGGGCACGCCGAGCACGAAGCAGGAGACGATGTCGGTGCCGCCGGAAACCGAGGCGAGATGCACGTCCTGCTTGATGCCGTCGTAGACGAAGCGGAAATCCTCGGGCGACAGCGGCGAACCGGTGGAGGATATCGATCGCACGGTCGACAAATCATGGCTGCGGATCGGCTTGAGGCCGGCCTTGCGCACGGAATCGATGAACTTGGCCGAGGTGCCGAAGAAGGTCATCTTCTCGGCATCGGCGAAGTCGAACAGCACATTGCCGTCGGGGTAGAAGGGCGAACCGTCATAGAGCAGCAGCGTCGCCCCCGAAGCCAGGCCCGACACCAGCCAGTTCCACATCATCCAGCCGCAGGTGGTGAAATAGAAGAAGCGGTCGCCGTCGACGAGGCCGGCATGCAGCCGGTGTTCCTTGACATGCTGGATCAGCGTCCCACCGGCCGAGTGGACAATGCATTTGGGGATGCCGGTGGTTCCTGATGAAAACAGGATGTAGAGCGGATGCGAAAACGGCAGAGGTTCGAAGCTGACTGGCCTGGCGGCGAAGGGCGACAGCGCCTCTTCCATCGCCACCGCCTTGTCGATGGTTGCCGCCACATCGGCCGAAGTGCCGAGATAGTCGACAAGCAGCACCTTGCGGACACTGCCGAGCTTGGCTGCAACCACGGCGACCTTGTCGGCGACCTCGATCGCCTTGCCATTGTACCAATAACCGTCGGGCGCGATGAAGATGACAGGCTCGATCTGGCCGAACCGGTCGAGCACGCCCTGTTCGCCGAAATCGGGAGAGCAGGATGACCACACCGCGCCGATGGAGGCCGCAGCCAGCATGGCGGCGACGGTCTCGGGCATGTTCGGCATCATCGCCGCGATGCGGTCGCCCTTCTTGACCTTGAGCGACAGGAAGAGCTGCTGCAGGCGCGAGACCAGGCCATGCAGTTGGTTCCAGGACAGCCGCCGCTCGACCTTGTCCTCGCCGCGAAAGACGATCGCCTCGCCCGCGCCGGTCTTCTTCAACAGGTTCTCGGCGAAATTCAACGTCGCGTCGGGAAAGAAGGAGGCACCGGGCATCTTGTCGCCGTCGGCCAGCAGGCGCTCGCCCTTTTCGCCGACAATGCCGGAAAAGTCCCAGACCAGGCTCCAGAAGGTCTCGCGATCCTCGACCGACCAGCGGTGAAGGTCGCCATAGGAGGCGAATGTGGTGCCGGCTTTCGCCTCCGCGACCTTCTGGAAAGCTGTCAGTGGCGAAGCGTCGATCCGGTCTTGCGTCGGGGTCCAGAGCGGTACTTCGGCAGCCATGATCGGTCCTCCCACGGTCGTCATCGCTTATGCATATCGCAGCGCGGCAGAGCAAGATTTTGTTGGGCCGAAGCGCTCAGGTGTGCGCAAATGCCATCGCCGGGCCATAAAGACTTGAAATGCCTCAGTCCTAAGTCGTAGTGACGACTGGGGTTTTGCGTCAGGCGATTAATCGGAACGGAAGCATATAGGGCGAGATGCCATCATCCTTGATCCGCCGCGGAGTATGGGCGATCGGCGCTGCCGTGATCGTCATCGCTCTGGTGGTCGCAGCCCTGCCGCTGATCGCCTCGACGCGCATCGTGCGCGATCGCATCGCCTGGGAAATGAGCGCCTGGAGCGGCTTCCGGGTCGCCATCGAAGGCTCGCCGCGCATCGAGGTCTGGCCGAAATTCCGGGCGATCCTGACCGATGTCACGCTTTCGAAATGGACGGACACCGACGCGCCGCCGGTCGTCGAAGCCGAACGCGTCGAAATCGACCTATCGGCCATGGCGGCGTTGCAGGGCGACGTGGCGTTTTCCACGGCGCGGCTGGTGCGGCCGACGATCCGGGTCCAGCGCACGGCGGACGGCCTGTTCCTGCCCACTGCGCCGACCGGTGGGCGTATCGCGCGCTCCATCGACACGGCACGCGGCGTGGTCAGTGCCGATCCAGCCAAGCCCGACCTCGACAAGCTGCCGACAGATGCCTTCGGCACGGTTGAATTCAGGGACGGCCGCATGGTGACTTCCGTCAACGGAAAGGACGTGGAGATCCTGAGCAGCCTGAGCGGTCAGGCGACCTGGGCGGCGATGAACAGCAATGCGACGCTGTCGGCAACCGGAATCTGGCGCGGCGAAAGCGTCGCCCTCGACGCTGCCTCACAGAAGCCGCTGGTGCTGTTTGCCGGCGGTGTGGCGCCGCTCACTCTGTCTTTCAAGGCAGCACCCGCCACCTTCTCCTTCGACGGCACGGCCAGCATGTCCGACAACGCCTATTTCGACGGCCAGGTGAAGTTCGCGGCACCCTCATTGCGCCGTGTGCTGGAATGGTCGCAGGCCGGTATCGCGCCAAGTGCCGCGATCGGCTCGGTCAGCATTTCGAGCAAGGTCACGGCGTCGGCCGGACGCGTCAAGTTCGAGAACACCGCGCTGACGCTGGACAACAATCCGGGCATGGGCGCGCTCGACCTGTCGCTTGGCGACGCCCAACCCGTGATCTCGGGCACGCTCGCCTTCGACACGCTCGACCTCAGATCGTTTCTGTCCGCCTTCACCCCGCTGGGACCGGCGAGCGGGGCCGGCCCAGGTGACGTTGAGGCAAGTTTCGCCGACCGGGTCAATCTCGATTTGAGGCTGTCGGCGGCGCATGCCACGGCCGGAACGATCCAGCTTGCCGATGTCGCCGCAACCGCCCAGGTCAAGGACGGACTTTCCGTCTTCGATATCTCCGACGCCTCGGCCTTTGGCGGCAATATCCAGACCAGCCTCCGATTCGACCGCAAGCCCGAGGGCACACAGGTCGAGATCCGGCTGCTTGCGTCCGATGTCGATGGCGGCGCGTTCGGCACGGCGGCGGGCATGACCCGACTGGTGCCGGTCGGCACGGGCACCGTTTCGGTCATCCTCAAGGGACCGGGCAGGACCTGGGATTCGATCTTTGAAAACGCCGACGGTTCGGTCTCGGCGACCTTCGGCCCCGGCGCGCTCAGCAAGTTCAACCTGCCGGCCTTTCTCAAGCATACCGAACAGGGCGGCTTCTTCGCGCTCGACGACGTCTCGGACGGCACGCTGCCGATCGACGGCGCCGAAGTGAAGGCGACCATTTCGCGAGGCGTGGCGCGGCTGGACAAGGCCGAGGCCAATTCGGCGAAATACAAGATCTGGCTTACCGGCATCGCATCCTATGCGGGGCGCGGACTGGCGCTGTCCGGCGGCGTCATCCAGCCGGACCAGGCGGCAGCGCAGAAGACCGGCCAGCAAGGCCCCAACCAGTCGTCCTTCTTCGTCGGCGGAACCTGGAGCACGCCGTTCATTTCGCCGATAAGCCGTGGGGTTTCGGGCGAATAGAAGCGCGCTTACGTTTCGTTGAGCATCAAACCGGCTTCGTCCTCGGGTCAGGCCCCAGGTCATGCTTTTCGCGATCACGTTTCCGTTCAGTTGAGCATGATCTTGCCCGAAAACCGGCTTCCACTTTTCGGGATCATGCTTCCGTTCAGTTGAGCATGATCTTGCCCGAAAACCGGCTTCCACTTTTCGGGATCATGCTCAGCCGCGTTGCGCCGCCTGTTCGTCGAGCTGGCGTTGCACCTCACGACGCTTGTTGGCGATCGAAGCGATGATGACGCCGACCGCGACGACGGCGATCAGGATGGTGCAGGCGGCATTGATCTCCGGCGTCACGCCGAGACGGACCTGGCTGTAGATCTTCATCGGCAGCGTCGTGGCGCCCGGTCCAGAGGTGAAGCTGGCGATGACCAGATCGTCGAGCGACAGCGTGAAGGCCAGCATCCAGCCGGATACGATCGCCGGCAGGATCACCGGCAGCGTGATCTGGAAGAAGGTCTTGGCCGGCGTTGCGCCAAGATCCATCGCCGCCTCCTCCAACGACCGGTCGAAGGAAACCAGGCGCGACTGCACGACGACCGCCACGAAGCACATCGTCAGCGTGATGTGGGCGAGCGTCACCGTGAAGAAACCGCGGTCAAGCCCGACGGCAACGAAGAGCAGCAGCAGCGACAGGCCGGTGATGACTTCCGGCATGACGAGCGGGGCGAAGACCATGCCGGAAAACAGCACCCTGCCGTTGAACCGTGTGTAGCGCGTCAGGGTGAGTGCCGCCAGCGTGCCGAGCACGGTTGCCACGGTGGCCGAAATGACGCCGACACGCGCCGTCACCCAGGTGGCGTCCATCAGGCCCTGATTGTGGAACAGCGAGACGTACCATTTGGTCGAGAAGCCGCCCCAGACGGTGACGAGCTTGGATTCGTTGAAGGAGAAGACGATGAGCAGCACGATCGGCAGGTACAGGAAGGCAAAGCCAAGCACGATCGAGGTGACGTTGAAGCGGCTCCAGGTGGTGTTCATTTGCCCTGCTCCTGGGCACGCGCCTGTGCCTGCTGGAAAAGCATGATCGGCACGGTGAGCAGCAAAAGCAGGATGACGGCGACGGCCGACGAGACCGGCCAGTCGCGGTTGGCGAAGAACTCGTTCCACAGCGTCTTGCCGATCATCAGCGTCTGCGATCCGCCGAGCAGGTCGGGGATGACGAATTCGCCGACGGCCGGGATGAACACCAGCAGGCAGCCGGCTATGACGCCCGGCAGCGACAGCGGGAAGGTGATCTTCCAGAAAGCCGCGGTCGGCGGGCAGCCCAGATCCTTGGCCGCCTCGATCAGCGAGTAATCCATCTTTTCCAGCGACGAATAGAGCGGCAGGACCATGAAGGGCAGGTAGGAATAGACGATGCCGATGAAGATCGCCGTATAGGTGTTGAGGATGACCAGCGGCTGGTTGATGATATGCAGCGACAAGAGCAGCTGGTTGAGCAGGCCCTCGGGCTTCAGAATGCCGATCCAGGCATAGACGCGGATCAGGAACGACGTCCAGAACGGCAGGATGACCAGCATCAGCAAGGTCGGGCGGATGGTAGCCGGCGCGCGCGCCATTCCATAGGCTATCGGGTAGCCCACCAGCAGCGTCAGCACGGTCGAAATGGCGGCGATGATCAGGCTGGTGATGTAGGCCTTGAAATAGAGCGCGTCCTGCGTCAGCCAGACATAGTTGTCGAAGTTGAGGTCGCGGAACCCGGCGAAGAAGCCGGAGACGCCGTCGCTGAAGTCGAGCACCGGCGTGTAGGGCGGCATGGCGATCGCCGTCTGCGACAATGAAATCTTGAAGACGATGACGAAGGGGATGAGGAAGAAGAACAGCAGCCAGAGGTAGGGGACGATGATGACGAGCCGGTTGATGAAACCGGCACCCAGCCGCGTCAGGAACGGCTTGGCGGCGGCCGGTGGCGCGGCGGCATCGGCGACGGCGATGTTGGACATATCAGCCCCCTACCGCGCCAGCACGACGCCGGCATCGGGCCGGAAGGATACCCAGGCGCGGTCGTTCCAGGTCAGCGGATCCTCGGTCACGCGCGCCGCGTTCAAGGCGCTTGCCCGCACGATCTGCCCATCGTCGAGCCTGATGTGGTAGACGGTCATGTCACCGAGATAGGCAACGTCATAGACCTCGCCTTCCAGCGCGTTGACCGCATCGGCCGGCTTCTTCGACGAGACCTTGATCTTTTCAGGCCTGATGGCGAAGACGATATCGGCATTGGCCGCGGCCGCGGCACCGCCATTCTGGACGACGATCTGGGCACCGCTCAGTCCGGTGATGCGGGTGGTGTTGGCCGACCGCTCGGCGACCTTGCCCTCGAACATGTTCACATTGCCGACGAAATGGGCGACGAAGCGCGAGGCCGGGGCTTCATAGACTTCCGCGGGTGTCGCCACCTGCATGACCTCGCCCTTGTCCATGATGGCGATGCGATCGGCCATGGTCATCGCCTCTTCCTGGTCGTGGGTGACGACCACGAAGGTGAGACCGAGCTCCTGCTGCAAGTCCATCAGTTCGAACTGGGTTTCCTCGCGCAGCTTCTTGTCGAGCGCGCCGAGCGGCTCGTCGAGCAGCAGCACCTTCGGCCGCTTGGCGACCGAGCGGGCGAGAGCGACGCGCTGGCGCTGACCACCGGAGAGCTGGTGCGGCTTGCGCTTGGCGAACTGCTCGAGCTTGACCAGCTTCAGCATCTCGGCAACGCGCTTTTCGATATCGGGCTTGGGCATGCCTTCCTGCTTGAGGCCGAAGGCGATGTTGTTCTCCACCGTCATATGCGGGAACAGCGCATAGGACTGGAACATCATGTTGACCGGCCGGCGATAGGGCGGGATGCCGCGCAGATCCTGGCCATCGAGCAGGATGCGGCCGGCCGTCGGTTCCTCGAAACCAGCAAGCATCCGCAGCAGCGTCGACTTTCCGCAACCCGAGGCGCCGAGCAGGGCGAAGAACTCGCGCTCGAAAATGGTCAGCGACAAATTGTTGACGGCGGTGAAGTCACCGAACTTCTTGGTGACGTTGTCGAACTGGATGTATGGCTTGGCGTTCGGGTCGTTCCATGGCGCGAAATCCCTGCGGATGCTGCCAAGCGATTTCATATCCCCACTCCGTTTTGCTTCCTGCTTCGTGCCCCAAAAACGCGACCCCGGCAGTTGTCTGCCGAGGCCGCTTCAGATGCTTATTGGCCGGTAACGATCTTGGTCCAGGTGCGCGTGATGACGCGCTGGGTCTTGGGATCATAAGGGGAGACCGTGTAGAGCTTCTGCAAGGTCGCGTCGTCGGGATAGACGGCCGGGTCGCTCAGCAGTGCCTTGTCGACGAACTGCTGCGAGGCCTTGTTGCCGTTCGCGTAGAGCACGGCGTTCGACGATTTGGCGATCACTTCCGGCGTCATCATGTAGTCGAGGAATTCATGCGCTTCGGCGACATGCGGCGCATCGGCGGGGATCGCCATCTGGTCGAACCACATCTGGGCGCCTTCCTTAGGCACGGAATAGCCGATCTCCACGCCCTGCTTGGCCTCGACCGCGCGGTTGCGCGCCTGGAAGACGTCACCCGACCAGCCGACCGCCAGGCAGATGTCGCCATTGGCGAGCGCATTGATGTACTCCGACGAGTGGAACTTCCTGATGAAGGGGCGGACCTTCATCAGGGCTTCCTCGGCCTTGGCGATGTCGTCGGGCGAGGTGCTGTTCGGGTCGAGGCCGACATATTTCAGCGCCGCCGGAATGATGTCGGCCGGCGAATCCAGCACATAGACACCGCAATCCTTCAGCTTGGCGAGACTTTCGGGATTGAAGAACACGTCCCAGCTGTCGATCTTGTCGGTGCCGAGCGCTGCCTGCACCTTCTTGATGTTGTAGCCGATGCCGACCGTGCCCCACATGTAGTTGATCGAATACTCATTGCCGGGGTCGTATTTGGCGGTTCTTTGCGAAACCGTATCCCACATGTTGGAGAGGTTCGGCAGTTTCGACTTGTCGAGCTTCTGGAAAACGCCGGCCTGGATCTGGCGGGCCAGGAAATTGCCGCTCGGCACGACCACATCATAGCCGCTGCCACCGGCCAGCAATTTGGTTTCCAGGATCTCGTTGGAATCGAACGTGTCGTAGACGACCTTGATGCCGGTCTTCTTGGTGAAGTCGTCGATGATCGTCGGGTCGATATAATCGGACCAGTTGAAGACGTTGACGACGCGGTCCTCGGCATGCCCGGCGGGCGTGAACAATGTCAGAAATACCGAGGTCGCCGAAAGCCAGAGCGCTTTGCGGATCATGCTATTCTCCTTTGGTGAGTGTTCCTTCGCCGGCTCGTCGCGAACCCGCGCGACCGGGCATTTGTTTCAGACTATTGAGCTTTCCAGAAAGCGACAAGCGCGAACCGCCGACACCATGCAGGCGGTTCGATGAGCGGCAGGTGATGGCTCTGTGTCTCTGCAGCGGCCCGGGTGGCGTGCCGATGCCGTCAAAGGCTTTCGCCGTGGCGCGGGCAGAGATACGACGATGTGGTCCGGTCTCAATCTGACCGGCAGGGAGACTTGGCAAGATACGCCTGTCTTGTTGTTGCCGTAGTCTCAGCCTGCCCGCGCGGCAGCGAATTTGTCAATGGCAAAGCTGCACGCCGCATCAATTAGGCGACGGCACCCCGGTGACCCCCGCGCGCTCGGGCCGTGCCTGGCGCTTGAACTCGAGCCCGATATGGACGAGCAGCGCGGTGACCACCACGGCGCCGCCGATGATGGTGCGCCCGGACGGCACCTCGGAATGGATGAGCCAGACCCATATCGGCCCAAGGATCGGCTCGAAGGTGCCGAGCAGTGCCGCGATGGCCGCCGGGATCAATCGCGCGCCGGTGGCAAAGAAGGCAAGACCAATGCCGAGATTGACCACGCCGAAGGCGAAGAGAAAGCCCATGTCGGCGGCTGACACTGTGAAG
The DNA here is from genome assembly GCF_007003935.1 of Mesorhizobium sp. WSM4310. Taxonomy (NCBI): domain Bacteria; kingdom Pseudomonadati; phylum Pseudomonadota; class Alphaproteobacteria; order Hyphomicrobiales; family Phyllobacteriaceae; genus Mesorhizobium; species Mesorhizobium sp. WSM4310. Next base: position 59,663 of record NZ_VFTA01000020.1, on the reverse strand, counting down.
GTAGACGCCTGCGAGGCGGCAAAGCCCGCGGCCAGGATCGTGCCGAGACAGGTCGCCGGCGTCATGCGCACGCTGGCGAACCGCCTTGTGATGACGGTGGCGACCGAGAACATCAAAGCGATCAGCAGCGCCAGCCCGTCGCCTATGGGCGAGACGGCGCCATCAAGCGATTCAGACACCATGATGGCAACGCCGGCAATGACGGCGGCAATCGCCACCCAGGTCACGGCACTGACACGTTCGCGAAACAAGGCCCAGGCCAACAGCGCCGCCAGAAGCGGCACGCCGGCCTGCATCAAGAGGATGTTGGCGACGGTGGTGTAGGCGAGTGCCACGACGAAGGCGGTCGATGCGATGGCGAAACAGAACCCGACGGCAAGGCCAGGCAGTCCCATGTCGCGAAACGATTTCAGCATGCCGCGCCAGCCGTCACGCCAGGTCATAAAAGAGAGCAGGAAGGCGGCGGCCCAGACGGAGCGCCAGAAAATAACCGTCCAGCTGTCGCCGACAGTGATGAAGCGGGCGATGGTGCCGCCGAAACTCCACATCAGCGCCGACAGGAAGACCAGAAGCATGCCGACACGTTCCTCGCGCGGCGAGGAAGTCGATGCAACAAGGCCCGGCGATGATGCTGCGTCTGTCATGGCCGCGACTGTCGAGCTTTTGTGGACGGGGCGATGCGCAAGGGGCGACAAAAAACTGCTCTGTTCGCGTAACGCAAAGAGCTACGCCGCGAGTGATCCAGAAACCGGCGACGATTGTGGCACCTTTACTGCTGCTGCCGCATTACTGGAAGTCGAAGGCGCTCAGGCCCGTCACCATCTCGTCGAGGCCAAGCGGACGCGTCACCGGCGGTTCGGCCCGCGCCAGACAGCCGACGCGCTCGCAAAGCCGGCAGGCGGGTCCGACCGGCGTCGCCGCGACCGCGACGGCGCCTTGTCCAGCCCTTGCGCCGACCGCGGCGCCGGGCAGTGCCGCGCCATAGACGATGTCGTCGCGAAAGCCGATCTCGCAACCGAGCAGCAGTGCTGTGCGGCGCGGACGCTCCGCGAACGCGCCCTGCGGCCCCTCAAGCGTGCGGGCGATGCACAGGAACTCGGCGCCGTCAGGCATTTCCACCGCTTCGACGAAAACCTGGCCCGGCTGGGTGAAGGCGGCATGGACGGGCAGCTTGGGGCAACCGCCACCGAAGCGGCTGTGCGGAAAGCCCTGGCTGCCGGCCCTGCGAAAGCGGTTTCCCGCATTGTCGACCTCCAGCATGAAGAACGGCACTCCGAGTGCGCGCTGCCGCTGCAGCATGGTCAGCCGGTTCGCCGCCTGCTCGAAGGAGACGCCGAAGCGCGAACGCAGGACGTCGATGTCGTAGCGGGCGCGGACGGCGGCGGCATGAAAGGTCTGGTAGGGCATCATCAGCGCATGCGCGGCATAGCGGCCGAGCTCGAAACGGGCGAGGCGGCGGGCCTCGTCCGTGGTCAGCTTGAGCGCCTGGATCTCGCCGGCGACCGCGACCGTCATGCGGATCAGGCAGGCCTCCATCGCCACCTCGCGCAGTTGGTCGAACGGTGACAGGCGCTCGGACAGGAACAGGCGCTGCGAATGGCGGTCATAGCGGCGGCGCCAGTTCGGCATGGTGGCGACCGGCAGCACCTTGACCACGATGCCGTATTCGCGCTTCAGCCATGCCTTCAACGCACCGAACAGATCGTCGCCGGGATCGAGCACCGCGGTGAACGCCTCGGCTTCTTCCTCAAGTGCCGTAAAATGGTTTGGCCGCCGCTCGAAGGTCTCATGCACCTCGTCGATCGGCAGGCGAGCGCCGGACAGCGCGGTCGCCCGCCCCTCGCGCGCCAGGAGTTCGTTGAGGTCTGACAGCCGATCGGCCTGCTCGCGATAGGCACGAAACAGTTTTATCACCGCCGCGGACGCATTGGGCGCCGCCTCGGCAAGTTCGATCAACTCCTGGTCTCCCGGCAATTCGCCGACCAGCAGCGGATCGGTGAACACCTCCTTCAAGGCCGCGACCGATCCCCTCGCCTCGCCCTGCAGCTCATGCGGGTCGACCTTGTAGACGGATGCCAGCTTGAGGATCAGCTGCACCGTCAGCGGCCGCTGGTTGCGCTCGATCAGGTTGAGGTAGGACGGCGAAATGCCGAGCCCCTCGGCCATCGCCGTCTGGGTCACGCCCTTGGCGTTGCGGATGCGGCGGATGCGCGGCCCGGCGAAAATCTTCTGCTCAGCCATCGACTGCCCTTGACAGGAATTTACACGACGTTCGCGGCAATCCCATTGCCGGTGAGTTTTTACAATTATGACAGATTTACATCACCCCCCTGTCAAACACAACACAGGTTTTCCCTAATTCTCGGCCACATAGCCTGATTTTTCTGGCTGATTTCGCGCCGCAATGTAAATTCGGTCACATCCAGATGTGCCAGAAGATCGGCGCGTGAACAAAGTCCAGCAATCCTTCGGAGTGACTCATGACCGATTTTTACAATCTCGTTCCCTCGGCGCCGGAAGGTCGCTTCGACGGTATCGAACGTCCCTATTCGCCGGAGGACGTGAAGCGGCTGCGCGGCTCGGTGCAGATCCGCCAGAGTCTCGCCGAAATGGGTGCCAACCGGCTGTGGAAGCTCATCCACGAGGAGGATTTCGTCAACGCGCTCGGCGCCATGTCCGGCAACCAGGCGATGCAGCAGGTCCGCGCCGGACTGAAGGCGATCTATTTGTCGGGCTGGCAGGTCGCCGCCGACGCCAACACCGCCTCGGCGATGTATCCCGACCAGTCGCTCTATCCGGCCAATGCCGCGCCGGAGCTGGTCAAGCGCATCAACCGCACGCTGCAGCGTGCCGACCAGATCGAGACCTCGGAGGGCAACGGGCTTTCGGTCGAGACCTGGTTCGCGCCCATTGTCGCCGACGCCGAAGCCGCGAAGCTTCTGACATCCGACATCGACGAGCGCGACCAGCCCTTCGCCGACGCCGAAGCCGGCTGCGGCGGGCCGCTCAACGCCTTCGAGATCATGAAGGCGTTCATCGAGGCGGGCGCCGCCGGCGTCCACTACGAGGACCAGCTGGCGTCGGAAAAGAAGTGCGGCCATCTCGGCGGCAAGGTGCTGATCCCGACTGCCGCGCATATCCGCAACCTCAACGCCGCGCGCCTGGCCGCGGATGTGATGGGCACGCCGACCCTGGTCGTGGCACGCACCGACGCCGAAGCCGCGAAGCTTCTGACATCCGACATCGACGAGCGCGACCAGCCCTTCGTCGACTACGATGCCGGACGCACGGTGGAAGGCTTCTACCATGTCAGGAACGGTATCGAGCCCTGCATCGCGCGGGCCGTCGCCTATGCGCCTCACGCGGACCTGATCTGGTGCGAGACCTCGAAGCCGGACCTCGTACAGGCCAAAAAATTCGCCGAGGGCGTGCGCAAGCACCATCCGGGCAAGCTGCTCGCCTACAATTGCTCGCCCTCGTTCAACTGGAAGAAGAATCTCGACGACGCGACGATCGCCAAATTCCAGAGGGAACTCGGCGCCATGGGCTACAAGTTCCAGTTCATCACGCTCGCCGGCTTCCACCAGCTCAACTATGGCATGTTCGAACTGGCGCGTGGCTACAAGGAACGGCAGATGGCGGCCTATTCCGAGTTGCAGGAAGCCGAATTCGCGGCGGAAGCCAATGGCTACACCGCGACCAAGCATCAGCGCGAGGTCGGCACCGGCTATTTCGACGCCGTGTCGATGGCAATCACCGGCGGCAAATCGTCAACCACCGCCATGCATGAATCGACCGAGCACGCACAGTTCAGGCCGGCCGCCGAATAGCGGATCAGAAACACCGGGGAAACGCCCAACAGGGCTTCAGACACAGGAGAAGACCAATGGCATCGATAAGCCGCGTCAAGGAACGGGCAGAAGAACAATCGACCACGATGAGCGTCGACCAGCAGGCAACAATCCGCATGCTGGCCAACGATCTGCACAGGCTCAACCAGTCGGTGATGAAGGCAGTCGAGGCCGGCGTCTCGGTGGAGCTGGTGCGCTCGGCGAGGCACCATGGCGGCGACGGCAATTGGGGCGACCTGCTGATCCCGGTGATCGTCACACAGCAGAGCCATGGCTGACCGGAAATCGTTGCAACCGGCCCTTCACCTGCGCAGTGTATGCGCAGGTGAATTATATTTTTATGCAACCGATCCGTGGACAGGGCAGTACAGTACTGTTGCTTGACTCCACTGTCGCAGGAGGCGTTTTCGGAAGCCTTTTATTTCAACTTGACATGGGGTGCGATCTCACGCCAATTGTCGACCAGATTCAACTCTGCATTGAAATAGGGGCGAGTTTCTTGGCCGACCTGGGTGCCCAGTGACTAACAAGGGCGAGACCACAAAACATCCGAATCTGGTGACCCAGGATTCAAGCACCGAGACGATCCGCGGTCCCTCGCAAGTGCTTGTTGTCGGGAAATCGCCGATCAATCGCGTGGTGGTGTCGAAGATCGTCGAGCGATCCGGGCTCAAGCCAATCTCGGAATCGCCCGACATGGCGGCGAAGACCTTGCGAACACTGGTGCCAGGCGTGATCGTTCTGGATGGCGGCGCGGACAACAAGGACTGCGACACCCTGATGTCCGGCATCGAAACGTTGCGACGGGCTTCGGGAAAATCGTTTCCTCCCGTGATCCTGCTTTCAACCAAGACCGGTACGCCGGAGAGCCTGGGCCTGTCGAATTTGATTGACGTCGTGGTCGCCAAGCCGATCACGCCTGAACGGCTGCAACCGGTGATCGATCGCCTGATAAGCCGCTAAGGGCGTCGCCTGACGCGCTTCAGGTCATTGTTCCATGCATGTCGTTCTCCCAAAACCGAGGTCACTTTTGGGCGACGTGCAAAGCGCGATCAACTCCCTCCGGTGATGGTTTGGACCAGTTCGGGCAATTGCCCGAGGTCCGATATCTGGCGAAACCGCGGCTCGGCGAGCGGCGCCTCGACATGCTCGAGCACCCAGGTGAGTTCGTGCGGCACATGAACACCCCAGCCGCCTGCCTCGATGGCCGGCACCACGTCCGACTTCAGCGAATTGCCGACCATCATGCTCTTTGCCGGACCGTCACCGTGGCGGCTGAAAAGGCGGGAATAGGTCGCGGCATTCTTGTCGCTGACGATCTCGACCGCGTCGAACAGGTCGCCGAGGCCGGACCCGGCCAGCTTGCGCTCCTGGTCGAAGAGGTCGCCCTTGGTGATCAGCACGAGGCGGTACGCGCCGGCAAGTTTCTCCACCGTCTCGCGAACATGCGGCAAGACCTCGATCGGGTGGCTCAGCATCTCGCGGCCAGCCTCGAGGATCTGCGCTATGACCGAAGCCGGTACGCGCCCGTCGGTGACCTCGATCGCCGTTTCGATCATCGACAGGGTAAACCCCTTGATGCCGAAGCCATAGACGGCAAGGTTGCGCCGCTCGGCCTCGAGCAATCGCGCCGAAATCTGGTTCTCCTCGCCATGATCGGCAAGCATGGCGGCGAAACGCTTCTCCGTCATGCGGAAGAACTGTTCGTTCTGCCAAAGCGTGTCGTCTGCGTCGAAGCCAATGGTCGTCAGTTCGTCGTTGTTTCGCATCGATGCCTTCCGGGTTGCGAGCCGTACGAACCTAGGCCGGCCGACGTGATTTTCAACCGGCACGAGGAATGCCGGCAGCACCTCCCCTTCCCTTAAACAGTGGGGCACGGCTATACTCCGAAATCCGCAACCCAATCTGGTGAATGATGCCGCCTGCAAAAAAGGAAGTCCGTCCGTCGAGCCGCGGAGGACGAGCGCGTACGCCTGCCTTCGTGAAAAACCTGCGTGGTGTGAAGAACTGGAAGGAAGTCAGCGAGTGGCTGGAATGGCGCGGCATCGAGGACATCGAATGCATCACGCCTGATCAGGCGGGCGTGGCCCGCGGCAAGATGATGCCGTCGAAGAAATTCACCTCCAACACCTCGCTGGCGCTGCCTTCGGCCGTTTTCATGACGACGATTTCCGGCGGCTATCCTGAAGACGGCAACGGCTTCCACTATCCTGAGGACGACGGCGACCTCAAGCTGATGCCGGACCTGTCGACGCTGACAGTGGTGCCCTGGGAAGAAGACCCGACGGCCGCCGTCATATGCGACCTCGTCCACCAGGACGGCCGCTCGGTCGAATTCACGCCGCGCAATGTGCTGAAGCGCGTGCTTGCCGCCTATGACAAGCTCGGGCTGAGGCCGGTGGTGGCGCCCGAGATCGAGTTCTACCTGGTGCGCAAGAATCCGGACCCGGACTATCCGCTCACCCCGCCCGTCGGCCGCTCGGGCCGTGCGATCGGCGGCGGCGCCGGCTATTCGATCGCCGGCGTCAACGAGTTCGACGAACTGATCGACGACATCTACCACTTCTCCGAAAGCCAGGGCCTGGAAATCGACACGCTCATCCATGAAGAGGGCGCCGGCCAGCTCGAGATCAATCTGCGCCACGGCGACCCGATCGAGCTCGCCGACCAGGTGTTCATGTTCAAGCGCACCATCCGTGAAGCCGCGCTCAAGCACGAGATCTACGCCACCTTCATGGCCAAGCCGATCCAGGGCCAGCCGGGTTCGGCCATGCATATCCACCAGTCGATCATCGACAAGAAGACCGGCAAGAACATTTTTTCGGCCGAGGACGGCTCGGAGACCGAGGCGTTCTTCCATTTCATCGGCGGCATGCAGAAACACGTGCCGAACGCGCTGGTGATGTTCGCGCCCTATGTCAATTCCTACCGGCGGCTGACGCAGGCGGCCTCGGCTCCGGTCAACAACAAATGGGGCTATGACAACCGCACCACGGCGTTCCGCGTGCCGCGTTCGGATCCGGCGGCGCGGCGAGTCGAAAACCGTATCCCGTCCTCCGATGCCAATCCCTACCTGGCGCTGGCGGCTTCGCTTGCCTGCGGGCTGATCGGCATCACCAGGAAGGTCAAGGCCGAGCCGCCGGTGCTGACGACCGCCAATGCGGACGAGATCGACCTGCCGCGCAGCCTGCTCGAAGCCGTCGACCTGTTCGAGGGCGACGAGGAACTCTGCGCGCTGCTGGGCAAATCCTTCGCCGCCACCTATGCGGCGATCAAGCGGGCGGAATTCGAGACCTTCATGGAAGTGATCAGCCCGTGGGAGCGGGAGTATCTTCTGCTCAACGTATGAGCGGCGACGCTTGAATGGTGAATAGTGAATGGTGAGTAGCTTCATACTGGATGGATGAGCGCAGACGGTTGCGGTCTCTCACAGCCATTCGCTATTCACCATTCTTTGGCGTTCCCATGTCTTACCAATCCCCCATTTCTCCCGGCCGCTCCTGGTATGAGGACACGGCCGGGCCTCGGCCTGAGTATCCAGCGCTCGACGGCGACCGAAAATGCGATGTCGTCGTTGTCGGTGGCGGGTTCACAGGCCTGTCAGCGGCGGTTCACCTGGCGAAGGCCGGAGCAGATGTGGTGCTCATCGAATCGTATCGCTTCGGTGACGGCGCATCGGGCCGCAACGGCGGCCAGCTCGGCACCGGCCAGCGCGCCTGGGCAGAAGATCTGGAGGCCGAATACGGCCTGTCCCGCGCCAAGGCGCTGTTCGATCTCGCCGAAGAGGCGAAGGCGCATCTCATCGAATTCGCCGCCGCCAACCAGATTGATATCGACTACATGCCGGGCCAGCTCTCGGTGGCGCACAAGCCGCGCCATGTCGACGACTACAAGGCGCATGCCGAGATCATGGCCGGTCGTTTCTCCTATCCGTACATCTCCTTCATGGATGCGAAGGAGACGGCGGAGCGGCTCGGCTCGACCGCCTATTTCGGCGGCACGCGCGACACCGGCACCGGCCATATCCATCCGATGAAGCTGGTGATCGGCACGGCGCGGGTGGCTGCGCAGGCCGGCGCGCGGCTGTTCGAAGGGACGCCGTCGACCAGCATCGTTTCCGCTGGCGGCAAGGTCAGGGTTTCCACGCCAAGAGGTACCGTGACGGCGCAGAAATGCCTGATCGCGGTCAACGCCTATGGCGGCACGCTCGAACCGGTGAGTGCCGCGCACATCATGCCGATCGGCTCCTTCATCGGTGCGACCGTGCCTTTGGGGGCGGATTCGAAAGTGCTGCCCGGCGGTGAGTCCGTCGATGATTCGCGCTTCGTGGTGCGCTATTTCCGCAAATCCAGGGACGGCCGGTTGCTGTTCGGCGGACGCGAGGTCTATGGCGTCAACGACCCGAAGGATATCCACATCCACATTCGCCGCCAGATCGTAGAGCTCTATCCGGCGCTGAAAGATATCGAGATCACCCATGGCTGGGGCGGCTATGTCGGCATCACCGTGTCGAGGAAACCATTCGTGCGCGAAGTGATGCCCAATGTGATCTCGGCCGGCGGCTATTCCGGCCACGGTGTCATGCTGTCGAACTTCTTCGGCAAGCTCTATGCCGAGACCGTCGCCGGCAATCTCGACCGGCTGAAACTGATCGAGGATCTGAAAATTCCGCCATTTCCCGGCGGCCGCCGTTTCCGCACCCCGCTGCTTTTCCTGGCGCTCAACTGGTTCGCGCTGCGCGACCGGATCTAGGGGAATATTGGCCAAAAGCGCCCCCCGGTTAGGGAAACCATACAGGCCTGAAGTGAGTCGCATGGACCCGGTTCGACGCGACGCGCCTCGTGCTCGGTCCAATCGCCATCACGATCTGATGTAATATTGTAATATTCATTGCCCTTGCGACACATTGCGGAAATGGCGGCAAAGGCGCAGAATCCTTTATAATGGCGTACTGATGCCACAATCGGGGGCGAAAGGTTCGCGCTTCTGGGCGACTATTCGGGGATTGCTGCGGGCTTGCCCGTGTTGATTTTTGGGACCGATGCCGATCAGACGCCGGACTTGCGGCAATGATCGAAAGAACATCGGCCCGCTTATGGAGGTGGCGAGAGTGAGAGAGCCCTTCAGTTTCGGTGCTCCGGAACGTCGGCGCTTTGCCATGCAGTTTGGATACGACATGCGGCCGTCCTTCTGGCAGGGAGTCCGTTCGAACTCGCATCTGGTGATTGCCGCGGTGGGCACCGCCGCGCTGCTCGGCGTGGCCGCGGTGGCGCTCTGGCTGGCATTGCCGACGAGCGAGCGGCAGGCAGCCGCCAGCCAGGAACAGAGTATTCCGGCCATTCCGGTGAAAACGACGAAGATCGTCCCCGCCGGAACCACGGTGGCCGCGGCGACCGTGCCGCAGCCCGCCCGCAAGTCCGATCAGGTCTCGCCGACGATGGCGGCGGCGAAAGCAAACATACAAGCACTGGCGGCCAATGATCCCCGCTGGACGGGAGCGCAGCCGAAGGCCGCTTCGGCGGCACCCGATCAGGCGGCCGCCCCCAGACAGGGGGCCAATCAGGCTAAGCCGACGCCAGTCAAGCCGGCTGTCGCGGCGGCATTCGCGCCACCGGCGACCGATACCGATGCCGCCAGCGAACTTGCCAAGGTTGCCGCGCCCGCACCAGCGGCAAGCAGCAATCCGGATGGAGCCAAGACCGCCGCGATCCCTGAAGTGCAGCCACAGGCGCCCGAACAGCAGCCGACGGCGAGTGATGATGGCAGCAAGGCCAAGGCCAAGCCACAAAAGGTGGCGGCGGCCGGCAACGGGCGAATCCTGAGACCGGTGACCATGCGCAGCGGCCCGAAGAAGAACGCAGCCGCCATCGTCACCGTGCCGGCAAGAACCTCGGTGCAGGTGATGAACTGCAAGCAATGGTGTCAGATCGTCTACAACGGCAAGACAGGCTGGGTCTACAAGAGCTACATCAAGACCGGCGGCTGATGTACCGGCGCATTTGCGGCTGAGGCCGTACGTTGCCGGTACAAGTCAAACTCGAAGTCGCGGGCACTGTCGAACCGACCGGCGCCACGATGACGATGCGCTTCAGATGCAACGGCCGCCATCGACCTCCAGCGCCACGCCGGTGATGAAGGCGGCTTCGTCCGATGCCAGCCAGAGTGCGGCATTGGCGATATCGAGTGGGGTCGAAAGCCGGCCGAGCGGGATCGAGGCGCGGAAAGTCTGGCGAATCTCGGGCGTGTCGGCGCCCATGAATTTCTCCAGCATGCCAGTTTCGCCGGCGACCGGGCAGAGGCAATTGACGCGAATGTTCTTCGGCGCGAGTTCCACCGCCATCGATTTGGTGGCGGTGATCGCCCAACCTTTCGAGGCATTGTACCAGGTGAGGCCGGGCCGTGGCCTGAGGCCAGCGGTGGAGGCCGTGGTCAGGATGACGCCGCCACCTTGCCGCTCCATGATCGGCACCACGGCAAGAGCCGCGTGATAGATCGCCTTCATGTTGACAGCGGTGATCAGGTCGAAGGTTTCCTCGTCGATCTTCAGCATGTCGCCGTTGCGGTGGGTGTAACCGGCATTGTTGACCATGATGTCGATGCGGCCGAAGGCGCTCTTGGCGGCATAGACCATCTCGTCGAATTCGGAGCGCAGCGAGACATCGGTCTGCGTCCAGATCGCCGCCTCGCCTATCTCGCCGGCGACGCGCTCCGCCCCCTTGGCGTTGAGGTCGGCGACAACGACCCTGGCGCCTTCCTGCGCGAAGCGCTTGGCCATGCCTTCGCCGAAGCCGGATGCCGCGCCGGTAATGATGGCGACCTTGTTTTCCAGACGCATGCTTTTCCCGCTCATCGATGTCTTCCTGGAACCATAAGGCGGCTGACCGGCGCGGCCCATGCCGCGACAGACAAGGCGCCATTTCTCCCTTAGCTTTCGTCACATTCACGTTCTATGCTGCAACTGCGAAAGCTTCCGGAGTCTTCGTTCACCGACAAGCCTCCGGCAAGCGCCAGTGTCAAGCGCACATGTGGACCCAATCAATATCCAGCGATTGGTCCTCGATGTGACACCATGGCACTGGAAAATTTAAATCGATTAGAATATATCAGCCGCGTACTCGCGACCGGCGTCAAAGCGGACAGACCATGACCAGCCAGATCATTCCCGTCGACCCTTTCGACTTCATCATTTTCGGCGGCACCGGCGACCTGTCGGAACGCAAGCTTCTGCCGTCGCTCTATTATCGCCAGCGCGACCATCAATTCTCCGAGCCGACACGCATCATCGGCACATCGCGCTCGAAAATGAGCGACGATGAATTCCGCGCCTTCGCCAGCCAGGCGATCTCCGACCACGTCAAGCCGGCCGATATCGACGCCAAGGAGCTGAAGACCTTCCTGGCGCGGCTTTCCTATGTCTCCGCCGATGCCACAAATGGCGCCGGCTTTGACAAGCTCAAGAAGGCGATCGGCGAGAGCGAGAGCATCCGCGCCTTCTATCTGGCCGTCGCACCGGCGCTGTTCGGCGATATCTCGCACAAGCTCAAAGAACACAAACTGATCACGCCGAATTCGCGCATCGTGCTGGAGAAGCCGATCGGCCGCGACCTTGCCTCGGCGCAGGCGCTCAACGATCTGGTCGGCGACGACTTCCACGAAAGCCAGATCTTCCGCATCGACCATTACCTCGGCAAGGAGACGGTGCAGAACCTGATGGCGCTGCGCTTTGCCAACGCGCTCTACGAGCCGCTGTGGAACTCCGCCCATATCGACCACGTGCAGATCACCGTGGCCGAGACCGTCGGCCTGGAAGACCGCGTCACCTATTACGACAAGGCCGGCGCGCTGCGCGACATGGTGCAGAACCACATGCTGCAGCTGCTCTGCCTCGTCGCCATGGAGGCGCCGTCATCGATGGACGCCGACGCCGTGCGCGACGAGAAGCTCAAGGTGCTGCGGGCGCTGAAGCGCATCAACGGCAACGAGGCGCCGAAGCACACGGTGCGCGGCCAGTACCGCGCCGGTGCATCGGCCGGCGGGCCGGTGAAAGGCTATGTCGAGGAGCTCGGCAAGGACAGCAACACCGAAACCTTCGTCGCCATCAAGGCCGAGATCGGCACCTGGCGCTGGGCTGGCGTTCCGTTCTACCTCAGGACCGGCAAGCGGCTGGCGACCCGGGTTTCGGAAATCGTCATCGAATTCAAACCGATCCCGCATTCGATCTTCGGTGACAGCGGTGCCGGACCGATCTTCGCCAACCAGCTGGTCATCCGCCTGCAGCCGGACGAAGGCGTCAAGCAGTTCATCATGATCAAGGATCCAGGCCCGGGCGGCATGCGGCTGCGCCAAATCTCGCTCGACATGAGCTTCGCGCAGTCCTTCGACGGCCGCGCGCCCGATGCCTATGAAAGGCTGATCATGGACGTCATCCGCGGCAACCAGACGCTGTTCATGCGCCGCGACGAGGTCGAGGCGGCGTGGAAATGGATCGACCCGATCCAGAATGCCTGGGAAGGCGCCAAGCAGGAAGCACAGGGCTATACGGCAGGCACATGGGGGCCGTCGGCCTCGATAGCGCTGATCGAACGTGACGGGCGGACATGGCACGAGAGCAATTGAACGGCGCCAGCTACAACTGGAACGCTTTCCCCGACCGGCCGCACCTGGCCGCGGCGCTGGCCGTCTCCGGCGGCACGACGCCGGCAAAATTCTTTGCCGCCCTTTCGGCGATGCCGATCGCCTGGGACAAGGTGATCGTGACGCTGGTCGACGAGCGTTTCGTGCCGGCCTCCTCGCCGCGCTCCAATGCCGGGCTGGTGGCCGCCAATCTCTTGCAGAACGCCGCCAAGGCGGCGCGCTTCGTGCCGCTCTACCATGAGGCATCGGGCATCGAGGATGCAGCGGCATCCGACGATGCCGCACTGCGCTCCCTGCCGTGGCCGCTCGATGTCGTGGTGCTCGGCATGGGGCCGGACGGCCACACCGCCTCGTTCTTTCCCGATGCCGACGATCTGGCCAAGCTGCTCGACCCAGCCTCGGACAGGATCATCCTGCCGGTCCACGCGGCCAGTGCGGGCGAGCCGCGGCTGACCCTGACGCTGGCGCGCATCATCGATGCCGGCTTCATCGCGCTGCACATAGAGGGCGAGGACAAGCGCACCGCCTTCGACGGCGCGGTCGCGCCCGGGCCGCGAAAGCCGATCCGCGCCGTGCTCGACGCCTCTCCCAGGCCCGTAGAGGTTTTCTGGGCGCCCTGATTTTAGATTTAGTGGTCCCGGCAACGGCGGGAGGATGTTTCCGGGACCTCGCCTGAAAGGACCGACCGCCATGACCGCAAGAAGCGACATCGAAGCCATCACGGAGCGCATCCGCCAACGTTCGAAGGCGGGCCGCGAACGTTATCTCGGCCGTATCGCCGAAGCGTCGAACCAGACCGCCAACCGGTCGGTGCTGTCCTGCGGCAACCTCGCCCACGGCTTTGCGGTGTGCAGCCCCTCGGAAAAGCTGGCGCTCGGCGCCGACAAGGTGCCCAATCTCGGCATCATCACCTCCTACAACGACATGCTGTCGGCGCATCAGCCCTTCGAGACCTTCCCTGCCCTGATCAAGGAGGCCGCGCGCGAAGCCGGCGGCATCGCCCAGGTGGCCGGCGGCGTGCCGGCGATGTGCGATGGCGTCACGCAGGGCCAGCCCGGCATGGAATTGTCGCTGTTTTCGCGCGACGTGATCGCCATGTCGGCGGCGGTCGGCCTGTCGCACAACATGTTCGACGCCGCTGTCTTTCTCGGCGTCTGCGACAAGATCGTACCGGGACTGGTGATCGCGGCGCTGACCTTCGGCCATCTGCCGGCGGTGTTCATCCCGGCCGGACCGATGACGACCGGGCTGCCCAACGACGAGAAGGCCAAGGTCCGCCAGCTCTATGCCGAGGGCAAGGCAGGACGCGCCGAACTGCTGGAAGCCGAGTCCAAGTCCTACCATGGGCCGGGCACCTGCACTTTCTACGGCACGGCGAATTCCAACCAGATGCTGATGGAGATCATGGGCCTGCACACGCCCGGCGCCTCCTTCGTCAATCCCGGCACGCCGTTGCGTGATGCGCTGACCCGCGAGGCGACGAAGCGGGCACTGGCCATCACCGCGCTCGGCAATGCCTATACGCCGGTCGGGCGGATGATCGACGAGCGGTCGATCGTCAACGGCGTCGTCGGCCTGCATGCCACCGGCGGCTCGACCAACCACACCATCCACCTGATTGCCATGGCAGCCGCGGCCGGCATCGCGCTGACCTGGCAGGATATTTCCGACCTGTCGGAAGCCGTGCCGCTTCTGGCCCGCGTCTATCCGAACGGGCTTGCCGACGTGAACCATTTCCATGCCGCCGGCGGGCTCGGCTTCCTGATCCGCGAACTGCTCGACGAGGGCGTCATGCACGAGGATGTGCAGACGGTGTGGGGCGAAGGCCTGCGACCCTACGCGGTCGAGGCCAAGCTCGGCGCCGATGGCTCGGTGGTGCGCGAGGCCTCGCCGCAGGCCAGCGGCGACGAAAAGGTGCTGGCGCCGTTCCACAAGGCGTTCCAGCCGACCGGCGGCCTGAAGGTGCTGGCGGGCAATCTCGGCCACGCCGTCATCAAGACCTCCGCCGTAAAGCCGGAACGGCGCATCATCGAGGCGCCGGCCAAGGTGTTCGACAGCCAGCAGGGCCTGAACGACGCGTTCAAGGCCGGCACGCTCACCGGCGATTTCATCGCCGTCATCCGCTTCCAGGGCCCGAAGGCCAACGGCATGCCGGAACTGCACAAACTGACCACAGTGCTCGGCATCCTGCAGGATCGCGGCCAGCGCGTGGCGCTGGTCACCGACGGGCGCATGTCGGGCGCTTCCGGCAAGGTGCCGGCGGCGATCCATGTGACGCCGGAAGCCGTCGAGGACGGGCCGATCGCCCGGATCCATGAAGGCGACATCATCCGTCTCGACGCCGATGCCGGCACGCTGGAAGTGCTGGTGCCGGGGACCGAGTTCGCGTTGCGCCGCACCGCTGAAGCCGATCTCATCGGCAACGAGTTCGGCTTCGGCCGCGAGCTGTTCGCCGGCTTCCGGCAGCTGGTGGGCCGCGCCGACCATGGCGCCAGCGCTTTCGGAACGGCCTGACGTGATCCGCTCATCCATGAAAAAGGGCGGCTCGTGGCCGCCCTTTTTACATTATCCATGCGATCCTATTGCACCGTCAACTCAGCCCGCTCGCCGGCCTTGACCGTCACAGTGCCTTCCTTCGAGCTGTTGTCCGATTTCTCCGAGACGACGGCGTAGTCACCCACCGGTATCGCCGCCTGATACTTCTGGTCGTATGCGTAGCCAAGCGACTTGCGGTTGCCGTTGATGTCCTTCTTGGTTTCGAAAATCTCAATCTTCGAGGCTCCGGGCGCGGTGATCGCCAGCACGCCGGCATTCATGGCGACCTTCACATCCTGAAATTCGCCGACCTTGACGTTGAACGGCTGCTCGACGACGGCAAGATCGACCGTCGCAATCAACACATAGTCATCAGGCGGCAGATCGAACTTGCTGTCGGGACCATAGGCATAGGTCACCTCGTCCCGGGTTCCGTCGATCTTCTTTTTCGCCTTCACGACCTTGAAGCCGATGCCCGAACCGTCGGCCTTGTCGCCGCCGGCTGTATAATAGGCGTTGGCAACGACATGTCCGACGCCGGCGATGATGTCCTTTTCGACTGTCTTGCCGGCAGCGAGCGGTATCGTCTCGGAAGCCACGCCCTGGCCGATCGTGACCGTCACTTTCTCCTCGCCGGCCGGCAACACGGTCTTGGTGGTCCCATAGTAGGTCGCGGGATTATCGGCACCTGGGTAGTCGATCACGACGGCCGCGCCATCGACAACATCCGCCCCCGCGCTTGGTCGCGGATGAATGATGAGCGTGCCGGCATTCAAGGTGAAGAGCGGCTTGGCGACCTGGCCTGCCTCGATCTTGACCTTCTGCTCCACCTTGGCCTCGCCGTCGCGCGCGACGATGACGTAATCGCCCGGTTCCAGATTGGCTTTGTAGGCGCCATATTCGGTGGTGACGTTGTCGCCACGCGTGCCGTCGGACTTTGCCTTGTAGACTTCCCAGGCATTACCGTCGGTGACCGGATCACCGCCCTCGGCAAGCACCGCCGTCGGCATGAAATTGAATTCCGGCTTGGCAGGCTCGGGGGCAGGCGCCGGTGCGGGAGCCGGTTCAGGCGCGGGTGCCGGCGCCGGGGCAGCGACGGTTTCGACCAGGGCTTCCTGCAGCGCCTTCTCATCGGAGGCCTGGATGTACTTGCCGCCGGTGTTTTCGGCCAGGCAAGCGATCTGCTTGCCCTCGTCGGCTGTCAATCCGAAGCCGACGACATCGGCGGTGAAATCGACGCCGGATGCCTTGAGTTCCTTGCCCAGTGCACAGGGGTCACCGCCGCAGGTTTCCAACCCATCGGTGATCAGGACGACGGTTGCCTTGTCCTCGGTGTATTTCAGCGCTTCCGCCGCCTGCTTGACGGCCGCCGTCAACGGCGTCTTGCCAAGGAATTTCAAACTGTCGGCGGCATCCGTGATGGCGCTTGCCGAGCCTGCCTGAGGCGGCACGATCAGCTGGATGTCGTCGCAGCTGCCTTTTTCGCGATGGCCATAGGCCATGAAGCCGATCTCATCGTCGGCGGGAACGGATTGAAGCACGGTCCTCAGCGATTCCCTGGCGATTTCGAGCTTGGGCTTGCCGTCGATCTGTGCCCACATCGAGCCGGAAGCGTCGAGAATGATGATGACCTTGTTGGCGGCGAAGCCTACCGTCGTCATGAAAAACAGGAGGATCGCCGCAGCGATGCTCCGCGCAAATACTGCCATCGAAATCTCCTGAGTTAGCCCCCTAATCCGCACAGGGAAGCTATTTGAGGCTGCTTCAGGACACAAGCCCGGCGCGGCCGTCTCACTCAGGCCCCCGGAGCGGAGACAAAGCGTTCGTGCGGCAGGATCGCCCCGGCAGCAGGCGTCTTGAAGCCAGATCGAAGCCCGGCTCAGTAGGTGGTGCGGCGCTCTTCGGAGGGCGGCCGGCCGAACTGCAGCCGGTAGCTCTGGGCGAAATAGGAATGCGAGGTGAAGCCGGTCGCGATCGCCACGTCGAGGATCGGCATGTTGGTCTGGCGCAGCAATTCGCGCGCCCGCTCCAGCCGCAGCCGCATGTAGTAGCGGCCGGGCGTCACGTTGAGGTGGCGCAGGAACAGACGCTCGACCTGGCGCACCGAAAGGCCAGCCGATTTGGCGAGTTGCACCGCCGAAAGCGGCTCATCGAGGTGGTCGGCCATCAGCTCGACGATGCGCCTCAGCTTCTCCGACTTGCCGGTCAGATCGCGCTCCGGCCCGACACGCTGGCGGTCGCCGGCCGAGCGGATGCGCTCGTGCTGGAACTGGTTGGCGACGCCATTGGCGAGGTTCGAGCCGAAATCGCCGCGCACGATCTCCAGCATCAGGTCGATCGAGGTGGTGCCGCCGGCGCAGGTGTAGCGCTTGCGATCGATCTCGAAGACATTGCCGGTGCAGTTGATGTCGGGGAAGCGCTCCATGAAGCCGGCGCGGTTTTCCCAATGGATGGTGCAGCGGTAACCGTCGAGCTGGCCGGCCTCGGCCAGCAGGTAGGACCCGACCGACAGCGCGCCGAGCGCGTTGCCGCGCCGGCCCCAGCTGCGCAACGCCGCCAGAACCTTGCTCTTGCCGGGAAATTCCGTCGTCAGGCCGACCGAAACGAAAAGGATGTCGACCGGCGGCAGGTCGGCGACGGCATAGTCGATCTTGAGCGGCAGGCCGTTGGACGCCATCACCGGATCGCCATCGGCGGACACCGTGGTCCAGCCATAGAAATCGCGGCCGAGCAGACGGTTCGCCGACCGGAAGGTGTCGATCGCCGCGGCCAGCGAGAACATGGAAAACTTGTCGACCAGCAGGAAGGCGAACTGCCGGCCACCTTGAACGGGATCAGTCATGACCGGCCGTTCCGGGGAAATGGTGGGGTTCGGCAAAACTGGCGCTTTCAGGGTCAACCCGGGCTCAGAAGGAGGGCCGCTTCAATCCGGCCGCAAGGTAGGCAGAAGCTAACGTATTGGCCATCAGCATGGCAATGGTCATCGGCCCGACACCGCCGGGCACCGGCGTGATGGCGCCGGCTTGCCCGGCCGCCTCGGCATAGGCGACATCGCCGACGAGGCGCGACTTGCCCTCGCCCTTCTCGGGCGCGGGAATGCGGTTGATGCCGACATCGATGACGGTGGCGCCCGGCTTCACCCAATCCCCCTTGATCATTTCCGGCCGGCCGACGGCGGCGACCAGGATGTCCGCGGTGCGGGCAAGCGCCGGCAGATCCTTGGTGCGGCTGTGGGCGATGGTGACGGTGCAGTTGGCGGCAAGCAGCAGATTGGCCATCGGCTTGCCGACGATATTGGAGCGGCCGACAACGACGGCGTTGAGGCCGGACAGGTCCTTGCCGCGCACGCGCTCGATCAGAAGCATGGAGCCGGCCGGCGTGCAGGGAACGAAGGCCGTGTCGAGTTCGCCCGTGCCGAGCTTGCCGACATTGATGAAATGGAAACCGTCGACATCCTTCTGAGGCGCAATCGCCTGGATGATCTTGCCGGCGTCGATATGGGCGGGCAGCGGCAGCTGCACCAGGATGCCGTTGATGGCCGGATCGGCGTTGAGGTCGGCGATGATCTTGAGCAGCGCCTCTTGGGAAGTCTCCGCCGGCAGCGTGTGCTGGAGCGAATGAAAGCCGCATTCCTTGGCGGTGCGCGATTTGGAAGCGACATAGACCTGGCTCGCCGGATCCTCGCCGACGATGACCACGGCCAGACCAGGCTTGGCGTTGCCTTTGGCGACCAGCTCGGCGGTCAACGCCTTGACCGTCCGCACCACATCCTCGGCAACGCTCTTTCCGTCAATCACTTCGGCCATGAACATCCTCAACCCTGTTTCGCGCGACGCCGCTTTCGAGACGCAATGTCCCGGCGACGGCAACATGCAGCGCGGCATTGTCACGAAAATTTCGGCACGCAATCCCGTCAAAGCGCCGTCCCATGCCGTTTACGCGAAAACCGGGATGGTTTTGTTCGGCCTCGGCAACGTATCTTGTGGCTCAGAAGTAGCGGCGGCGGGCGCGGCTCTCGGTGAGTTCGCGGACCGCCTCGCGGAATTCGCGCAGGCTGGCACGAATTTCCTCGATCGGCGCCTGTTCGGCGCCTTCCTCAACCGGCGAAGGCTCCACCGATGGCCGGGGTTGATACGCCGGCGGCGCGGCCTGCGGCGGATACGGCATGTGCCCGGCATTGGGCGCCATGGCCTGGGTATAGGGGTAACCTGCAGGGGGATAGGGCGGCGGAGCCGGATAGATCGGCAATGGCGGCATCAGGGGCGACCGCGACGGCGGCCCCATCGGCTGGGAATAGGAGGCATCGAAGCCTGGCGGGAAAGGCGGCCGCGAATAGACCGACGACCGCGGCATGAAGGCGGAATCCGGGTTCGGGAAGCCTGAGGGCATGGCAGCATCCGCCGGCTGCGCATTGTCGCCAAAGGGGGCGAATTCGCTGTCATCGTCCAGTTCGGCGGATGGCTTGCGGGAGAGAACATTGCGCAATTTCGCCATGATCGCGGCGACACGCCCGGGGCGTCCGGCGGGAGCGGCTTCGGCCTGTGCCAAGGGCGGTGGCGGTGCTGGCGGCGGGGGTGGCACCGGCGGCACGGGCGCTGCCGGCATTGGCGGCGCGGGCGGCGGCGCCGCCCGGAATGCCTGATCTTCGACAGGCGCCTTGCGGTCGCGGCGCGAGCGCGATGCGGCGGTCTCGCGCAGGCTTTCATAGGCGCCGCGCATGGCACCGAGGCCAATTCCAGAGGCAAGCCCCAGAAGCAGACCGGCAAGGGCCATCACGGCCCGCGACGGACCTTTGGCCTCGAGCGGTGCGAAGGCCTTGGAGATCACATTCATGTTGGCGGTGTTGATATCCTTCTGCTCGCCGGTCTCCTTGGCGCGCAGCAGATATTGTTCGTAGACGGAGCGCTTGGCGGCGGCCTCGCGCTCCAGTTCGCGCATCGACACCAAATCGCTGTTGACGCCGCCGCTGCGCACCTTGAGCTGGGCAAGGCGGGAGGAGAGATCCTGTTCCAACTGGACGGCGCGTTTCAGATCGACCTGCAGCGAGGAAGCGATGCGGCGCAACTCGCCGGCGATGCGGTCGCGCGCCCCGGCAATCTGTGCGTTCAGCGCCTGGAGTTCAGGATGACGCGGGCCCAGCCGGATGGCGGCACGGTCCGCCTCCTGCTTGAGCGTTGCATATTGCGAACGCAGATCGCTCATCGTGTTGGAATTGATCTCTTCCGGTAAGGTGCCGGCGAGAACCGAATTCACGTCGATCGAGCGCGCCGAAGCCGCCCTAGCATTGAGCTCCAGCGTGCGGGCGCGGGCGACCGAGAGCTGCTCGTTGAGCTTCAGCATCTCATCGTCGCTGATCAGATGACCCTGTGCGTCGACGAGGTCATGGGACGCTCTGAACTCCTCGACCTTGCGTTCCGCTGCCTCGACGCCCTTGCGCAGTTCATCGAGCCTTGCCGTCAGTTCGTCGGTCGCACGGCCGGCCGTAGCGGACTGGATCTGACCGAAGGTCTGCAGGAACACATCCGTCATCGTGTTGGCGATGAGCGCCGACTTCTCGCCGTTCTGCGTGATCGCGCTGACGGTGATGACGAAAGTCTTGCCGCCACGCTCGACAGACAGGCTTTCGGCCAGATTGCCAACGGCGAGCGCACGCCGGCGGACCTCGTCGGCGCCGCTCGGGCCGTCCTGGTGCGGAAGAATCGAGCGAATGAGAGACCTGATGCCGAGGCCGCCGGCACCCTGGCCATTGAACTCCGGATCGTTGGCCAGGTTGAGCTTATCGACGACCTTGTTCAAGACCGTGCCCGAGGTCAGCACCCGGACCTGGTTTTCAACGATGGCGAGCGTGGCGTCGGAAGCGACCACATTCTGGGTAAGGTCCCGGTCGGTGAGCTTGAGGTCGCGCGGGTCAACGATCAGTTCAGCGGTGGCTTCATATTTCTTCGGTGTCGACAGCGCGATCGCGATGCCGAGCCCGGCACCGATCAGGGTGGTGGTGATGATCAGCAGTTTCGACCTGGCAATGCCACGCACGACCTGCATCGGATCGATCAGCGGCTTCCACTGTTGATCGTCCTGGCGGGATCCGGACGTGTCATGCGAGCGAGTGCTGCCGGAAGGTTCTTCAGCGGATTGCCTTGAATACGGCATGGCCGGCGGAAGATCGCCGGCGTCCTCTTGTGCGCGCCAGACGTCGTCCCCTGCAGCCGCTTCCGGCTCTGTCCGGAAGCGCTCTGTTCCGGCGGCGGCAGACGGCGCTGGGTTCGCCCGCACCTCACGCCGTGAACGGGCAAGGCGATGGCGCGTGGCGGCATCCTCGCGCCAAGCAGAATCTGCGCGATCGCCTATCGAGACCAGGGATGCGTCATCCTCACCGCGCATGGCCTGGCCGAGCGCCAGCAATGAACGCTCGCGCCTCCAGTCTTCACGGTTTTCCCTGTCGACCATTATCTTGGAGCTTCACTCTTTGGCCGCTGGGGCAGCGGCGGTCGGCTACTCGTTAAGCCACGCTAAACAAGCATAGGAAACAAAAAGTTAATTTCGGCATGCCGGCATGTAAGCTTTTCATAACCTCAAGTGTCGGAATTTCAGTGCTTTCGGGCCTCAGAACGGCACGTTAAGCTTTCCCGCCTATGGCTTTCCGGCGCATGACCGAAGCTCGCGGCATACCGCAAAGGCGTAGTTTCACCCGGATCGGCACTTTCGTGGCCGAGCGACGGGGGCTGGTGCGCGATTATTTTTCGGCGATCAGCGGCGCCGGCGGGCGGCTGGTGTTTTCGCTGGCCTATTTCATCGCCCTCGCCAACACTTTGTCGATCTCCGAATTCGGCATGTTCGCCACCGCCTCGGCGGCCGGCGTGATGCTGTCGCGGATCCTGGCCTTCGGTTTCATCTCGGCGCTCTACCGCACCGCCACCATCCGCCCCAATCTGATCGGCACCTTCACAGCCGGCTTCCTGCTGCTCGGCGTCATTTCGCTGCCGTTCCTGGCGTTGGCCTCGTTCGGGGTCTACCTGATGTTCTTTGCCGGCACCGTGCCGCTGTCGGTGTTTTCGGCGATCGTGTTTGCCGAAGCGCTGTTGTGGCGGCCGGTCGAGGTGGCGCTGATCGTCAACAACGGGCTGGGCAAATTCGGGCGCGCCGCGATCCTGGCGATCCTGGCAACGGCACTGCGGGCGCTTGGCGCGGTGCTGTTCATGGTCTCGGCGCAGCACAGCATCTGGGCGTGGTCGTGGTTCTATATCGGCGCCAACGCCGCCTCGCTGCTTCTGGCTTTCGGCTGGTTCTATCCACGCCAAAGACTGCGGCTGCGCATCGAGCTTTATCTCAGGCGGCTTGCCGATTCCATTTACGTCGCCGGCGCGGAAGTGCTGTTCTACCTGCAGTCGGAATTCGACAAGCTGCTGGTGCTGGCGATCGGCGGCCCGCATCTGGCCGGCATCTATGCCATCATCATGCGGCTGGTCGACCTGACCGCGATCCCGATCCGCACCTTCTCGATGATGCTGGTGCAACGCATGATGCGCGCGCCGGACCTGTTGTCGCGGCTGGCGGTCAAGAGCGGCATCGAGGGCGGCGTGTTCGTCGTTTCGACGCTGGCGCTGCTGGCGCTCGGCATCGTGCTGCACTTCTTCCCCAACGCCCTCGGCAGGAACGTCTCCGAGGCCGCGCCGCTGGTGGCGCTGGCAATCTGCGTTCCGGGATTGCGCAATCTGGTCGAATACCAGGCGGAGCTGTTGTTCGCGCGCGGCCAGACGGCGGTGCGGGCGCTCAATCTCGGTTTGCTCGCCGCCCTGAAGGCACTGCTTTTGACCTATGTGCTGACCACCATCGCCGACACGTCGAAGCTGGTACTGTCGCTCAACATGGTCTTCCTGATGCTCTATCTCGCTTCGATGCTGCTGACTTATTCGGCGCTGCGCAGGCCGGCGAAGGCGATCTGAATTCAGGTGAGGCCGGCCTGCAAACAGCGGCTCCCTGCGCTTCCGGTGCTTACGTACTGTAGTACGCTCCGCTCCGGTTCTCGGAAGCCACTGTTTTCGGCTCGTCCTAACCTGAATTCCTGCTCAGGCTAACCCAATCCGATCAAGCGGCGGATGCGGCCGATATCGGTGCCGATGAAGGATTGCATGCCGATCGCCACCTGCTCCGGCGCCATGCCGGCAACGAAGCGGCGAAACTCGTCGTCCGATAACGCCTCTCCCGTCCAGTGGACGCGGCAGAATTCCTCCGAACCGTGGAAGTGGCCGGCGCCGTCCAGCAGATCGTCGACATAGCGGCCATAGATCATGCATTCGGAGAATCTGCGCGCCGAGCCGACCACCTCGACCCAGGCGCGACCATGGACCTTCTCGATCTGGCCGCACATGGCAAGCACGGTGTCGCGGCGCCAGGCGATCAGCGTCGAGATATAATCGTGGGTCGACGTCCGCGACGGGTCGATGCCGAGCGCGGAACCCGCATTGCGCGACCAGACGCGATGCTCGTCGTGACCGTCATCGGCAAGCACGCCGTCGCGGCGGAACAGCCGCGCCTTGCCGTCGCGCCAGAAGGCGGTGCAGTCGAAGGCGTTCAGGAAGGCGACGTCGGAATCGCAGAAGACCAGAACGTCCTCCCTGGCATGCGCCGCAATGGCGATGCGGCGCAGCTGCTGCACGTGCCAGCCGCGCAGCGGTTGCGTTTTCAGGCTGAACCAGACACGTCGGCGGAACAGGCTGAGCGGATCGTCGAAGGCGCGCAGCCAGCGCGGCAGCACGTCGCGCTCGTCGACAACAGTGCGCCGGCCAGTCTCCAACTGCCGGAAAAGCGCGACGTCGCGGTGTTCGACCAGGATGTAATGGTGCGCGGCGCCGGAGACATGCCGGTCAAGTGTCTCGCACAACAGGCGGCAGCGCTCGAAATCCGGCGCGTAGCTTGCCGTCACCACCGCCGCCGTCGGCGTCTTCGGCAACAGGCCAGGGTCGACGAGAGCGTCTGGAACGAACCTTTTGTTCAACGGAGCTCTCCGGCCGTTTCGGCGCCATGCGACCATCTCTGCTTGACGACCCGCCACAGGAACACCGGATTGCCGACGACGTAGCGGCGCCAGAGCCGGCCCGGCTCGACCGCCAGCCGGAACAGCCATTCCAGGCGCAGGCGGCGCATCCAGAGCGGCGCGCGCGGCACCGAGCCACTCAGGAAATCCAGCAGAGCGCCGACCGCGACCGGCATCGTGCAGTGGCGTTCGTCGATGTGGCGGGCGATCCACAGTTCCTGGCGGGGCACGCCCATGGCGACCAGCAGCATATCGGGCCGCAGCGTCGCGATCCGGCCGATGATCTCCGGCTCCTGCGCGGCGGAGAAATAGCCGTCATGAATGACCACGAAATTGTGCTGCACGGCAAGGGCCGCCAGCTTGACCGACGCCGCCTCGGCGTTGACACGCGTCGCGCCGAGCAGCCCGACGGTCAGCGGCCGCGTCGAGGCCTGCAAGAAGGCCGGCACGAAGTCGGTGCCGTTGAGATTGTCCGGAAAGGGCGCGCCATAGAGGAGCCGTGCGGCGAGATCGACGCCGATGCCGTCCGGCAGGATGAGGAAATCGTCGAGCGCCTCGGCGAAGGCCGGGTCTGAATGGGCGATGTTGGCATTGTGGGCGTTGAGGAAACTGACCTTGGTGAAGCGCCGCTCGGCGATCAGGCGGGTGAGCAGGGCGATGGCATCGTCCCAACGGATGGCGAGCACGGAGATGCCAAGGATCGTCTTCAAGCTGTCGAGCCCGAATGCGGCGCGGGCGGTGTGCATATTCATGCGAACACCTCCTGCCTGACGGCCCCGAGTTTTTCCAAGCCGAGCCGGATGGCGACGTCCAGCGCGTTGGCCTGCTGGTGATGGAACGTGCCGCCATCGACGTCCCGGAAGCCGGCGGCCGCAGCCTCCAGGGCCCTGGCGAAGCCGGCTGGATCGTCGGTGACGATGCAATTGTCGGGGCGATGGTCGATGCCGCGCAATGAGCGGCTGGTGGCGACCGAGGGCAGGCCGAGTTCGAAGGTCTCGATGGTCTTCAGCTGCACGCCGGTGCCCGCGGTGCTGATCAGCGGGATGACAGCCGCGCCGCACACGAACGCCCTGGCATCCGGGACACGGCCGACAAACTCGACGCCCGGATGCGTCGAGGTGACGCCTGAAGGCATGTGGCCGGCGATGCGGATGCGAAAACCGGGCCGCAGATGCGGCACCACCTTGCCCAGGAACCAGTCCAGGCCGATGCGGTTCGGCTGCCAGGTCCAGGTGCCGATCAACGCAGCGTCGCAGTCGATCCGGCGCGGGCCGTTGCGGGTTGGCGCCTTGGCGCCGGTCACCAGCGGCAGCACCGCCGATCGGTCAGCGGCAGCGACGCCGAGTGCCGCCCGGTCTTCCTCGGCCAGCGTGAAGACAAAGCGCGCGCGGCGGCAGAGACGCTCTTCCACGACCTTGAGCAGCCTTGCCTCGCGGCGGAACAGCAGGCGCTGGAAGGGGCCGCCGGCAGCAGCCGCGTTCTCCCGCGCCGAGAGATGCTCGACATTGTGGGCGACGAAGATCGAAGGCTTGTCTTCGAAGAGCTTTTCGAAGGCGCCGGCGAACTGGACGGAATTCAGCACATAGCCATCGAACGGCCCGGCCCGCTCGAGAGCGGCCTGCACTTCGCGCTCGGACACCGCACGCAGCTTGACCGAGGCGAAGGTGAGGCCCGCCAGCATGGCCTTGCCGACCCAGGCGAGCTTTTGCAGCGCTGAGGCGCTTTCCGTGCGCACGTCGATCGCACCCAGCACCACGGTGTTTTCCGGATCGGCCGCGGCCTTCCCGGGCCAGGTGAAACCGATGACCGTGACGCGCGCGCCGGCGCGCCGCAACGCAGCGATGATCGCAGCATTGGCGATCTCGTAGCCCGAGGCGAGAGCGCCGTCGGGCACGATCGATGTAACGAACAGCAGATGCATCTCACCTATCCTGTGGTGTAGCCGGTAGCAAAGCGCGGTGAACCCTTGATTAAGCGAGCACAATCAACGGCCGAAAGCCCCTGCCCGACGGGCCTCTCCGTGCAAGGTGATTAACGTAACCTTATCACCGTGGTGCTACCAGAACGCGACTTACCATGTGGCTGGACACGGATGATCCCTTTGCCATCGGATGGTTCGGTATCGATCGCTGGACGGTCTCCCCGGCTTAACGTGGAGGCTGTCGAAGCGGTCGTCACCTTGCCGACCTTCAAGCGGCCCGAACAGGTGCTGGAAACGCTGGCTTCGCTGCGCGCACAGCGGACCGGCAGGCGCTTTGCCGTCATCGTCATGGAGAACGAAGCCGAGGCGCGGGAAGGCGCCAAGGCGGTGCTGCCGCTGGTCGAGCGCGGCGAGATGCCGGGCATGGTCATCATCGCGCATGAGCGCGGCAATTGCAGCGCCTACAATGCCGGCTGGCAGACGGCGATCCTGCACTTTCCGAACTTCAGGCATCTGCTGGTCATCGACGATGACGAGATCGCCGATCCGCACTGGCTGGAACGCATGTGCACGGCTGCCGAGACGCTCGGCGCCGATATTGTCGGCGGCCCGCAAGTGCCTGTCTTCGCAGACGCTGCCCATGCGAGATGGGCCGACCATCCGGTGTTCGCGCCGCCCTACCGCGAGACGGGACGCGTGCCGGCGCTCTATTCGTCCGGCAATCTTCTGGTCGGGCGCAACGTGCTGATCGCCATGGGGCCGCCCTTCCTCGATCTCAGATTCAACTTCATGGGCGGCGGCGATTCCGACTTTCTCAGCCGGGCGGCGCAGAAGGGCTTTGTGCTCGGCTGGTGTGCCGAGGCCAAGGTTCGCGAGACCGTCCCGGCGCGGCGCGTCGAGGCCGACTGGGTCCGGGCCCGCAGCCTACGCAACGGCGTGATCTCGACGCTGGTCGAGAAGAAGAAGCGCGCCGGCACGCCGCTGGCCGGCGCCAAGGTGTTGGCGAAAAGCCTGGCGCTGCTGGCCGCTTCGCCGTTTCGCGGCCTGATCCGGCTGGCGCGCACAGGATCGCCGGCGATCGCGATCTACCCCGTCCATGTGGCGCTCGGCCGAGTTCTGGCCGAATTCGGATATGCCAATGAGCAGTATCGCCAGCCCGAGAAAAACTGAGCGCGCGCCGCTCAGCGACGCGTTCACGCGCGACGGCGTGGCGACGGCCATCGCCGCACTTCTGTTCACCGTCATCATGGTGTCCTTCCGCCCGTTCCAGCCCGCAGGCGCCGAACTCACCGGCGACGGCGGCGACATCGTCAACCAGCTCGGCTTCGGTTCGCTCGGCGCCGTTTCGATCTTCTCGCTGATGGCCTTTGCCGATCCGCGCATCGTGCGCTCGCTGTTCAGCCTGTCCTGGGTGCTGATGCTGGGTTTCTTCTTCCTGTCGGTGGTGCTGGCGACCGACCCGCCCTCGGCGATGCGCGCCGCGTCCTTCACCATGATCGGCATCCTGACCATGGCAACGATCCTGGCGCTGCCGCGTGACGCCGAGTCCTTCTCGAAAGTCATCATCTTCACCGCCGTGGTGGTGATGGGCCTTTCCTACGTCGGCCTGATCGTCTTTCCGCTCGAAGCGCTGCACACGGCCGATTCCCAGGAGCCCGAACATGCGGGCCTGTGGCGCGGCGTGTTCACCCACAAGAACATCGCCGGCCCGATCATGGCCTGCTTCAGTTTCGCCGGCCTCTACCTCTACCGGCGCGGGCAACGCTGGTGGGGCGCGGGAATCTTCTGCGCGGCGATGATCTTCATGCTGCACACCGGCTCCAAGACCACCGCCGGCCTGGTGCCGTTCTCGATCCTGATCGTCGTTCTGCCGAGCCTGATGGGCATGCGGCTCGGCACGCCGATCCTGTTTACACTGGCGATCATCGCCACCGCGGTCGGCACGCTGGGCATCGTCTTCCTGCCGCCGGTGAAGCATCTGGCGGCGATCTATTTTCCCGACATGACCTATACCGGCCGCACGACGCTGTGGGAGTTCGCCGGCTCGATGCTGGCGAAGAAACCCTGGACCGGCTACGGCTATGAGAGTTTCTGGGGCACGCCCCTGCTGCTCAACCAGGACCAACCCTTCGACCGGCCGTGGGACATCCGGACCATCGTGCACGGCCATGACGGCTATCTCGACATCGCCGTGTTGATGGGCATCCCCGCCCTTTGCGTGGCGGCCTACACCTTCCTCATCGCGCCACTGCGCGACTACATGCGCATTCCGCTGCGCAAGGAAAATATCTATCTCGGCGACTTCTTCATGATGGTGGTGCTGTTCACCGCGCTTAACGCTTTCCTCGAAAGCTTCTTCTTCCATCGCGGCGACCCGGTCTGGCTGTTCTTCGTGCTCGGCGTGCTTGGCCTGAGGCAAGTGTCGCTGCGGCCGATCCCGGTGCCTGGCTGCCGCCCGGCCTGACAGGGGCTTCCCCAGGGAACCGTGAGCGTCTATGTCAAAGCCTTCCTTCGGAGGGCTTTCGATGACGATCAGGCTTGTTCTCGCCGGCTGTGGCAATATGGGTTACGCCATGCTTTCGGGCTGGCTGAAATCCGGCAAGCTCGCGCCCTCGGCGGTTTTCGTGGTCGAGCCCAATGCGGAGTTGCGCCAGCGCGCTGCGACGCTCGGCTGCGCCACATCAGCGGATGCCAATGAGATTCCAGCCGATGCGGTGCCCGATCTCGTCGTCATCGCGGTAAAACCCCAGGTGATCCGCGACGTCACCGCCGCCTACAAGCGTTTTGGCGACGGGCGGACCACATTCGTCAGCATCGCCGCCGGCACGCCGGTCGCCACCTTCGAGGACATCCTCGGCGGCCGCGCGCCTGTCGTGCGCTGCATGCCCAATACGCCGGCTTCCATCGGCAAGGGCATGATGGTGGTGTTTTCCAACCCGCTCGTCTCCGATGATACCAAGCGCTTTGTCGCCGACCTGCTGTCGGCCAGCGGCGAAGTGACCACCATCGACGACGAGGGCCTGATGGATGCGGTGACCGCCGTGTCGGGATCGGGGCCGGCCTATATTTTCCACTTCATCGAAGCGCTGACCGTGGCCGCCGAGAAGGCGGGGCTGCCTGGTGCAACCGCCAGGCTGCTCGCCATGCAGACGGTCTATGGGGCCGCCTCGCTTGCCGCCGAAAGCCAGGAGGAACCGGGCGTGCTGCGCCAGCAGGTGACCAGCCCCAATGGCACGACGGCAGCGGCGCTTGGCGTGCTGATGGGCGAGGATCGGCTGACCAAGCTGCTGACACAGGCAGTCGAGGCGGCTCGGCTGCGGTCGATCGAACTGGGGAAATAGAGCGGATGTCCGGCTAAGCGAGATCCGTATGTGAGAAGTCGTTGCCTTTGTAGAGCAAAACTGAGCCGTAGCTCTTCGCGCAAGCATAGGACAAGCAATCGGCAAGGTTGACCTGCGCGGGGTGCCCACGTCCCTTTCCGTAGTCTGAAAACGCTTGGATGGCGAGTTTGGCATCGCCGGCGCCGATCGGCACGATTTCGATTTCGGCTTCGCGCAGAAACGCGTCTATCGCCGTTTCCGCAACCAGCGGCTCGATAGCAAGTATGGTGGAAACCCACATCGCTGCTTCAAGCACGACCAGCGCGGAAGTAACCTTGCGTGGTGCTGCGGCGATCCTGTTACTCCATTCGCTGGCATCCGCTTCTGCCGAAAGAATTGCGACGACCACGGAGGTGTCGACGAACATCAGGGATGTCCCCACATGTCGTCGATCTCATCCTTGCTCACAGGCCGGCCGCCGCGGCCGGCTTTGGTCTTAAGGTCATCGGCGATCGCAGCCAGCCGCTTCGCCAGGGGAATGCGTCCGCTTTCCCGTTCCAGTTCCGACTCAAGCGCTTCGATAACCGCTTCGGTCATTGAAATCTTGCGTTTGGCAGCGAGTCGCTGTGCCAGCTCACGCGCACGCGGGTCTCTGATCTGGAGGTTCATTAGTCGATCCTCGGCGACATTTGCCACTACAAGATAGTGCACTGTCATGACGGCGACACAGCGACCTATTTTCCGTACAGCATCTCGTCCTGCAGCCGGCGCAAGGCGAACAGCTTCGTCATCGGGTCGGGCGCGGCGTTGTCGGCGGTCAGCAGTTCGCCCTTCCTGACCGGTTTCAGCACCTTGCCGCCCTCGAGCAGGCCGACCGGTACGGCGCGTTGGGCTCGGGCTTCGCCGACGGTCATGGTCCAGGAACGGTAGCAGGTCTCGCCGATGGCGTCGAAGGTCTCGCCGGCTGCCAAGTCCCGCTTGGCGACCGCGCAGACCTCGGCGACCGGCCTTGGCAGTGGCACCATATCGGGCTTGCCGAAAAGCACGATGCGGGCGGCAGTCAGCGGCACTTCCAGTGATGTCAGATGATAGGGTCGGAACAGGCTGTAATAGGGACCGTGGCCGATATGCAGATCGTCCATGCGCTCGATGATGCGCGGATGCGTCGCCTCGACGATGACGAAGACACCGGGCGCCACACCCTTGCCGATGGTGTAGTCGACGACGCCTTTTTTCAACAACAACCCGCCATCCTCGCGTGGGATCAGCACCTTGACGAGATCGTCGCGGTCGGCCTTCGGGCCATGCATGCCGGGCACATCGGGCACCAGGCCGGTGGCGTTGGCGATGGCGCACATCTCGACCATGGTTTTCGAGCCGTCGACGAACTCGACCAGCATGCGCGGGTTCATGTTGCGGCGGATCGCTTCCTCGCGATAATCGTCGGGCATGGCGTCGTGGTTGAGCGGGTTGTTCTTGCCCTTGCCGGCCGAGACGATGGTCAGGCCGAGGGCGGACGCGAACTCGATCAGTTCCATGCAGCTCGACGGCTCGTCGCCGGCGCCGACCGAATAGACGACGCCAAGCCGGTCGGCCTGCTGCTTCAGATAGCAGCCGATGGTGACGTCGGCCTCGACATTCATCATCACCAGATGCTTGCCATGCTCCATCGCCATCAGGTCGAAATCGGCGGCGACGCCGGGTTTTCCCGTGGCGTCGATGACGACGTCGATCAGCGGATTGGTGACCAGCATCTCGTTGGAGGTGACGGCGATCTTTCCTGCCTCGATGGCCGCGGTGACTTTCGATGCCGCGTCTGCCTCGACTGCCATCGCCTCGTCGCCATAGGCGATGCGGATGGCGTCACGCGCGGTGTGCGGGCGCCGGGTGGAGACGGCGCAGACCGAAATGCCCGGCATCAGCATGCCTTGCGTGACGAGGTCGGTGCCCATCTCGCCCGAACCGATAACACCGATGCGCACCGGACGACCCTCGGCGGCGCGGCTGGCGAGATCGCGGGCAAGCCCGGTCAAGGCGACATTGGTCATGCGTGAGATGTCCATGGTTCTTGATTTTGGATGCGGCAATAGCAGGGAACCACCCGCTTTTGCCAACGAAACCGTTCTAACCTGGCTTCAGACCACCCTGACGTAGCTCGTCATGCCCGATTTCTGGTGCTCGATGATGTGGCAGTGCAGCAGCCAGTCGCCGGGATTGTCGGCGACGAAGCCGAGCTGAACCTTCTCATTGGGCTGGATGAGATAGGTGTCCGAAATCAGCGGCTGCACCGGCCGCGTCGAGGACGACAGCACCTTGAAGCTCATGCCGTGCAGATGCATCGGATGCGATTGCGGCGTCAGGTTCTCCATGTCGATGACATAGCTCTTGCCGAGCTTCAATTCGGCCAGCGGCGCGGTCGGATCGGATGTATCGCCTGGCCACGGCACCTTGTTGATGGCCCAGAAACTGTAGCCGAGCGAACCGCAGATGCCGTCGCTCGGGACGTTTTCCGCCGTGGCGCTGAGCGCCAGCGAAATATGCTGGGCGGCAGCGAGGTCCACCTCCGCCACCGGATTGACCTCCAGCGGTGCAACATCGCGAACATCCCGCTTGAGCGACCTGCCCGTCGCGCGCACGGTCGCCAGGATTTTGGGCTTGGTGCCCCTGACATCGCGCAGGCTCACCACCGCGCCCTCCTGATCGGGCATGCGGATGGCGAGCTCCATGCGCTGCCCCGGCCCAAGCAGCAAGGCATCGGGCGAAAAACGCTCAGGTACCGGATTGCCGTCCAGCGCCATCACGATCGCCTCGGCGCCGTCGACGCGAAAGGCATAGATGCGCGTGACATCGGTGATGGCGACACGCAGCCGCACCAGGCCTCCGGCCGGCGCGTCATAGTGCGGCTGGTCGAGCCAGTTGGCGGTGCGCACCGTGCCGTAAGTACCGGTTTTCGCGGCATCGCGCGGCCGGAACTGGTCGATGAACTGGCCGTCGTCGCCAAGACGCCAGTCGCGCAGATTGAGGACGAATTCGGCGTCGAATTTCGGATCGTTCGGGTTTTCGACAACGATCACGCCGGTCAGGCCGTGGCCCATCTGCTCCAGCGTATTGCAATGCGGGTGATACCAGAAGGTGCCGGCGTCGGGCGGCGTGAAGGCGTAGTCGAAATGATCGCCGGTGTAGACGTAAGGCTGCACCAGGAAGGGCACGCCATCCATCTTGTTGGGCAGGCGAATGCCGTGCCAGTGGATGGTCGTGGGATCATCGATGGAGTTGACCAGACGCGCCGCGAAGGGTTCGCCCTTCCTCATCCTCAGCACCGGCGGCATTCCGGCATCGCCGTAGGTCAGCACATTGTTGGTCGGGCCGATATCCATCAGCGAGGCCTGGATCTTGGCCGTCTGCAGCACCACCGGTTCCGGGCTGGCGGCAGCGAGGCTGCCAAGCCTGCCGATGGCCGAAAGCCCCACTCCGGTTGCGCCAGCGATGGCGGCCGTTTTCAAGAGCCCGCGGCGTGTCCATCCGGTCATTCAGCGCTCCAACTGCAAAGCCTGGGATTTATCGTCGCCTTGGATCACAGGCGAGCCACCAGTGCAAATGCCGATATTGGCACACCGCGTCTCACCAATGCCATGGCGACGAGATGGCATCCGCTCGGGAGCGTTCGCCCCCTATTTGAAACTGGCGATGGGCAGGAATTTCACCGCGGAGCCGGTGAAGCGGCGGTGATCCGACGTCTGTCCCCGCGGCTGAAACCCGTCGAGATAGACCTGCTCCGGCGCCGTGCGGATGAAATTGGCTGCAATGATGGGCGCTGCTGCCGCGCCGGTTCCTCCGGGGATGCCGCGTCCCGCTACGGGCGCAATCACGGCGGTGGCCTCGGTATCGAGGCGTGGTTGGACACGATCGGCCTTGGGGCTGGTCCTGACACGATCCTCGGGTTTCGGTGCCGGGACGGCAACCTGCTGAGCGGCCGATCCATCAAGGACGGTATCGGGGTGGTGCATGGCCAGCAATGCAGCGACGGCATCGGCGGATTTGACCGCTTCCGGCTGACGCATCGCGCTTGCCTCATTCCGCGGCCGCCATGTCGGCAACGGGATGTTGAGCGCCACCACGTCCGGCGCGGCGCTCGCGGCATCCGTCTTGCCCAAGGGCATTTCGGCATTGGCCACCACCGGCTTGGGCGCGGAGAGTTCGGCCCGCACCGTGGACGCGCTGGCCATCGCCAACGTTGCGTTTTGCGGGGTCGCAATGCTGGCGGTGGCGACGGCGCGCGGGGCGAAGGCGGGCAACGGCACCGCGCTGGGCGCCATGGCCATGACGATCGCTTCCGGCGACTTGCCCTTCTGCTCGACGAGCGGTTCTTCGGCCGCACCGGCGGAAGCCATCTGGATGTCCGCCCGCTGGGCCTCCTGCGGCGGCACGATGGCAATGCCTTGCCCCGCGATCTTGGGCTCAACGGCCTTGGCCGGTTTGCGTGGCGCGGGTGCTGCTTCGGCGATATCCTCGGACTCGTCGGCGCCGCGCCCGCCCAGAAGCGTCGCCAGCAGGCCGCGCGACTTGCGCTGGCCGCCATCGGCGCTTGCCAGCTCGATGTTGGGCGTGCCGGCGGCCTTGCGCGATTTGTAGGCGGCAAGCGCCTGGTCGTAGCCGGGCAGCGGCCTGCCGTCGCTCGGCACATGCAGTGTGTTGCCGTTCGGGAAGACCCTGGCAAGTTCCTGGCGGCTGATGCCCGGCCAATGCCGCACATTGCCAACATCCATGTGAATGAAAGGCGAGCCGGAGGTGGGATAATAACCGACGCCGCCGCCCTGCATCCTGAGGCCGATGTCGCGCAGCTTTTTCAGCGGCACATCCGGCAGGAAGAAATCCATGGCGCGGCCGACCATGTGCTGGCTTTCCCGGGCCACGCCCTTAGAGCGGCTGCGCAGCATGGCGTTGGTCGCCGGCGAGCGATAGGCGCTGACGACATGGATATAGCCGGTCGAGCCGCTGGCACGATAAGCCTGCCAGACGAGGTCGAGCAGGCGCGGATCCATCCTGGTCGGCTCGTTGCGGCGCCAGTCGCGCAGCATGAAACTGATCTTCTTCAATCCCGCCTGATCGTAGCGCCCGTTGCGCTTGAAGACGATCTCGGCCTTCTCGCCGGTATGCAGATGCTGGATCTTCAAGGCGCGCGTCTCGGCGAACGCACCGGTGACGCACAGGCAAAGCAACGCGACGGCAATGGCCGGCAACCATGTCCAACGATGGGAGGCGCCGGGCGCGTTCTGTTCGCTTTCAGTCACGTTCATGCCTTGCACATTGTTTTTGTTTCGGGCGATTTGACGACTTCGCCGCAAGCGGAGCCTTCTTTTCAAACGCTGGACACGCAGGCTTCGCCAGCAAGGCGGGCATCCGTCCTTCGAACTCGTCCTGTCGATGAACAGCATCTTGGTTAACGAATCGTGTTCGCGCCAGGAACGAACCTTCCCCGCCCCGGAATGACTTCAATCGACCGCTTCAGCGGAACAGATATTTCGAGACTTCCGGATTGCCGCGCCGCCACATGACATTGTCCAGGAAGTAGTGGTGCACGTTGATGAAGATCCAGGCGATGAAGAGGAAGAGCGACGAGCCGAGCACGGCCTTGTTGTAAGGAACCATGGCCGTCAGCGCCATCGGCACCAGCCAGAAACCGAGCGCCCCAAGAATTCCGCCGAAGACCACGAACGCCAGCACCCGCAGTCTGTACAGCGGTCCGAGAACGGACAGGGCCTTCAATGCCGGCCTCTCGACGGCATCCGCGCGGTCGCGCTCGACATTGGTCTGGTAGCGCCAGACCACGGCCAGATACTGCAACGAATGCATCGCCGGCACGACGAGCAGCCAGAGCGGGTTCAGCGTCACGAACAGGATCCAGGCATAGAGGGACACGACGTAGGCGACGACGCCGTTATAGGGCAGCGCGCCACCATGTTTGCGCCAGCGGTTGATGAACATAACGGCCGTTGCCGCCGAGGAGGCGGCGGCGATCGACATGGCGATGGTGATGAGCCATGGCGGCACCGCGAAGGTGTAATAGTCCAGACCCCAGAACTGCCTTTGGGTGATCACCACATTCGTCTGGAGCCAGGCGAACAGCCAGACGGCGTAGCCGTTGAACAGCAACACCTTCTTGTCCTGATCACTGAAGAATTTGCGCTTCAGCACGGCATCCACCATCAGCATGCCGTAACCCTGCTTGACGTAATGCCAGCCGACGAAAAAGCCCATCGCGTTTGTCGCATTGCCGAGCAGGCGGGCGTTGCCCGTCAGCGCGCCAAAGGCAAAGAAGGCAATCATCGCCAGCGGGACGACAATGCCCGCCAGAACATAGCGGATCTGAAGGCTCCGGCCGTAACCCTGACCGCGCACCTTGCGCGCGAAATTGCGATAGAAGATCTGGTACGAATGACCGAAATGCGGCTGGTTTATGAGGTGGGAGAGCAAGAACATCGTCAGCGTCACCGTGGCTTCATACCGCAGCGGCAGGAAATACAGGACCGGCAGGATGAAAAGCGCGCTTCCGCCAAGCATGAAGAAGTCGATGAACGGGCCAAACAGATATTTTTGCGGGGCGGCCGCGACTGAAGTTGGGGTGTCCGCCGAAAGGTGAAGTGCCATGGTGCCTTCTCCCCCTGTGTGATCGTCTAGCCATCGACCCGCTTGGGCATTATCCAAGTTCGGCTTCGGAACGGCAAGCGGTCGAGCCAGCACTTGCAAAGTTCGAACCGAGCGCGGTGGTTGCAAAACGGGATGTCAGGTCAGCGCGAGTACATTCATGCTTTGCTAATCATATTAGGTCACGATTGATTACGCTCTACCGAGGAACAGGTGGCAATTGGAACGAATATCTTCTGAGCAAATCGGATGGATTGTCGTTGCCGCCCTTTTGACCTGGGCGGCGATGGAGAAGACCGTAGCAGCATATGCTTCTCCAAAGCCGGTAGCGATCGAGCAACCGGTGTTGGTGCCGGTCTATGAACTACGGCGCCAGCGTTTCGAACTATGGATCAAGACAGCAGGTGTCCGACGACGCGCTTGAAGGGATATCCGTTCGGCACGGATGTGCTGTATTCAATCGAGGTTTTGTCGGCTACCTCGTGCAATGGAACCGAGCTTCAGTTTAGCTGGTTTAGGATTCCGGAACTGGTTGCGACCAGCAGGGTATGATACATCTGCAACGCCATCGCACAGATGGCAGCCGCCGAAATCGGAACGCCAAATGGCACGACACCTTGCCGATCCATGTGCTGCACATAATGGCGAAAGACTCCCGCCGGCAGCAATAGGGGGTTCTTGACCAGCGCGGCCGTCGCGATCACGAAGACCAGCAGCAGCACGGAAAAGACGGCAAGGTTGCTTCCGCCGATCAGAAACGGCGTCACGCTCAACAGTTTCACATCGCCGGCTCCAATCTTGCGCAAAAGCCAGAACGGAAAGAGTGCGACGAACAGGGCCAGACCGCCAAGCGCACTGATGCCCATCTCCAGCCACGAGCCGGTTTGCAAGGAATGAAACTGCAACGCGCCAAGTCCCAGGCACAGCAACAGCAATACGTCACGGTTGGTGATCTTCTGCACGGTGAAATCCGTCCAGGCGACCCTTGCAAGCAGCAAAATAGCCAAGCCTTGGAATAGGAGCGCAGCGGCGAGCAGCATCGAAGTGACTACCGTTCTATGTTTTGCACGCTGGACGACAACAGCTTCAGATTGTTGGCGACCGTCGGATCGTTGGGCGCCAGTTCATAGGCCTTGAGGAAATTCGCGCGTGCATCCTGCAGCTTGCCGCGCAGCAGATAGGAATAACCGACATTGTTGTAATATTCGGGTGACGCGCCAACCAGCTTGAAGGCTCGGCCATACGCCCGGTCGGCAAGGTCGAAGCGGTGGATGCGGTCGCAGGAGGCAGCCAGACCCATCCAGGCGCCGCCGTCATTGGGCGCCAGTTGCGTCGCCTTGAAGAACAGCGCGCCGGCGTTGCCGTAGTTTTCCGCGCGGAACTGGTTCTTGGCTTCGGCGACGGCCTGGTCCGAGGCATAATATTCGACGTCGCTGACCGTCTTCAACCCGTCAAAGGCATCGCCAAAGGACGTGACGTCGCCTTTTGACGGCTCGTTGGTGCGGACGACGCCACCGGTGGTGGTGTCCGCACCATTCGTTTGGCAACCGGCAAGCGCCATCAACAGACTGGCTGCGGCTAAGGCTGCGAGGCGCATTGGCCCTGTCATTTGATCTCCCGAGAGTCCGCCGACTCTAGCTTAGAACCAAAGCATATAACCATTTAGAAGAAAATGCCTTTCATACGAATGATCACCGGCAGCATGACAACCATCATCACCACTGGGAAAATGCATAGGCCCAAAGGGATCATCATCTTGACAGGCAAGGCGTTGGCACGCTCTTCCGCCAACAGGACCCGCTGGCCACGCATTTCGGCACTGTAGACCCGCAAGGCATCCGTAAGGCTGGTGCCCAGTTCTTCCGACTGTCTAAACAGCACAGCCAATGCTCTCGCTTCGTCCAGTCCGATGCGATCGGCGAGCTCGCGCAACGCCTCCCGTAACGGTTTGCCCGCACGCAACTGAAGGTTCATGATCGTAAGCTGGATGCCGAGCCATTTGTGCGTTCCCGCCAGTTCGTGACTGACCCGCTCGACCGCCGCCTCCAGACTCATGCCGGCATCGGCACAGGTGATCATCATGTCCATGAAATCGGGAAAGGCGCGGCGATAGATCTGCTTCTGCTTATTCTCAAAGCGATCTAGCATAATGCTAGGGATGACGATGCACCCGAGGCCGATCAGGCTCGCGCCCGCCAAGGCGAAAAATCCCGGCAATCGCTGCGGCAATATCTTCGACAGGAGGGCGTACATAACCACAAAGCCTATGGCGACGGCGCCCAGCCGGCAAAGCGTGTAGATGAGAGGCGCGCTCCCGTGATAGAAGCCGGCGCGGAAGAGCTTGGCTTCGAGGGCGTTAGGCTCGTTGCGCTCCTTCTCCATCGACTTGAAGTACGCTTCGACCGGCTTTTGCGCGGCGGCTCTGGTGATATGGTCATGTCCCAGGATCGAGCGACGATCCACAGGTCCATCACCGACAAGGCTACCCGTCATCAGCCTGCGCGTCTGCATCGCGGGCAGAAACACCAGCGCGGCGAACAGAAACAAGGCCGCCGCCGCCGCAAATACGGCAAGGGAGACCAGAAAGATCAGGTCGTTGGTATTCGAAAGCAGGCTCATTGGTCGCTCCTAGAAATCGAACGCGACCATGCGATACATGATGTAGTCGCCGAGCAGGGCCCAGAGCCCGAATGTCAGGAACGCCGGCAGGATCAATGGGCTGCCCCAGATCTTGCCATAGTAGGACGGCGCCACGAGCTGCAGGATCAGAAACATGAAGACAGGAAAAAGCGAGATAATCCATGCGGATGCCCGGCCCTCGGCCGAAAGCGCCCTGATCTTCATCCTGAGCTTCTGCCTTTCGCGCAGCACGGATGAGAGGTTCGCGAGGATCTCAGTAAGGTTGCCGCCCGTCTTGCTCTGGATCGAGAGTGACACCGACAGCAACTGCAACCCCTCGAAGCCAACGCGTTCCGACAGTTTCCGCACCGCCTGCTCCATGCTGAGCCCGAACGTGATTTCGTCGGCGACAATGCCAAATTCGGTGCCCAGAGGATCAGGCATTTCGCGGGAAACAAGACCTATTGCAACAGTGGCAGGATGTCCGGCACGGAGCGAGCGCACGATCATATCCAGTGCGTCTGGCAATTGCCTGGCGAACTTCAGGATTCGCTTTTTGCAGGCTCGACGCAGGATGAGAAGCGGTAATGCGAAGCCCACCGCCAGGAAGACGAACAGCGCCGCCGGCGCAGAGAGACCGATCAGGAACCAAAGAAGCGACGCCAGCGCCAAACTAGCCAGAAGGAACGACGCCGCGAAAGTCAATGGATTTCCGGTGATGCCGGATTGGGTATACAGCCTGTTCAACCAGATGAAACCGGAGATAAAGTCTCCTGAACCCGTCAGGCCGCGTTCGCGCAGCAAACTTTGCAGAGCCTGATCCGCAGGTGCGTCATCGGCCAGGCGGCGCAGCCGGTGATTGACCGCGACCCTATGCGAGCGCCGACTGGCGAGCGAAAGGTAAAGGGCCTCGCCGGCAAGGATGACCGAGGCGGCCGCGACAACGTATATGAAATAGACTAGCGCCTGTCCTGTCGGCATTAGATGGGTACCTGCGGATTGAAGGCGTCCTTAGCGAAATGAAGCCCGAGGGTCGCGGCCTCAGATGCAAAGCGCGGGCGAACACCAGTGGCGCGAAACTCGCCGACAATCTGGCCCTCGGCTGTCACGTCACGGCGGACGAAGTGATAGATTTCCTGGAGCTGGACGACATTGCCTTCCATCCCGGTGATTTCCGAAATCGAGGTGACGCGCCGCCCGCCGTCCGAAAGACGCTGCGTCTGTACGATGATGTCGATCGCGGATGCGATCTGCGCGCGGATAGAGTCATGGCTCATCGGCATGCCAGCCATGCCGACCATCTGCTCCAATCGCGATATGGCGTCGCGCGGCGTGTTGGCGTGGATGGTGGTCATCGAACCTTCGTGGCCGGTATTCATCGCCTGCAGCATGTCGAAGGCCTCCTCACCACGCACTTCGCCGACAATGATGCGGTCCGGCCGCATCCGCAACGCATTCTTCAGCAATTCGCGCTGGCGAACCTCGCCCTTGCCTTCGACATTGGGCGGGCGCGTCTCCAGCCGGCCGACATGCGGCTGCTGCAGCTGCAGCTCCGCTGCATCCTCGATGGTGATCAGGCGTTCCCTTGATGGAATGTAGCTAGACAGCGCGTTCAGCAAGGTCGTCTTGCCGCTGCCGGTGCCGCCGGAAACCAGGATCGATTTGCGCGCCTGCACGGCGATGCGCAGCAGATCAACCATCGGCTGTCGAATCGAGTTGAACGCCATCAGACGCTCAAGCGAATAAGGATTCTTGGAGAATTTGCGGATCGACACCAATGGACCATCGACCGAAACCGGTCGCACGGCGATGTTGACGCGCGAACCGTCATCCAGGCGAGCATCCGCCATCGGCGAGGATTCATCGACGCGCCGGCCGATATTCGAAACGATCTTGTTGATGATACGGAGCAGATGCGCCTCGTCGCGAAAACGTATCGAGGTTTCCTCGATCATGCCGCGACGCTCGATGAAGACGCGCTCATGCGTATTGATCATTATGTCGGTGATGGAGTCGTCCTTGAGCAAAGGTTCGATCGGACCGAGCCCCAGCATCTCGTCGGCGGTGTCGCTGGTCAGTTGATCGAGCTCGCGGGCATTCAGCGGCACGCTCCGGCTGCGCACGAACTCGCGAACGATCGGACGGATCTCATTCAGGATTTCGTCCTTGGAGGCATTTTCAAGAGCGGTCAGATTGAAGCGGTCAATAAGGTGACGGTGAAGCTCGACCTTGAGCGTCAGGAAATCGTCGCCATGCGATCCG
Source organism: Mesorhizobium sp. WSM4310 (assembly GCF_007003935.1). Classification (NCBI taxonomy): domain Bacteria; kingdom Pseudomonadati; phylum Pseudomonadota; class Alphaproteobacteria; order Hyphomicrobiales; family Phyllobacteriaceae; genus Mesorhizobium; species Mesorhizobium sp. WSM4310. Next base: position 18,842 of record NZ_VFTA01000020.1, on the reverse strand, counting down.
ACGTCGGCCGCAGGCGACGGCACCGGGGCGACAGGAAGAACCGTGATCGAGTCAGCCCTTGGCTCGACCCGCGCCTCGCCACCCTTGATGAACCGCCCCAGCATAATCCCCTATACCCCTCCAGCACATATTAGCGGAAACTAAACGTTAACCAAGCGACGCACAAGCGCCGGGATGCCACACGTCGGCCAATACTTTCAACATAGTTAAGAAGCAGCGCTAGAAGATATCTTTTTTGTCTCCGGCCCCCACGCCGTCGAACATGAGTGGAGCACCGAGCCTCGGAGCGCCAGAGTCCCTTGCAGGCTCCAACACCGACATCCATCCCACAATTGGCTACAACCCCTTAGATATAAAGGAATATGCCATACCGCTAAAATAGACATGGCTCAATTAGCATGAGGACATAATTGTGAACGAATGGTTAAGAGTGCTTGAAAAATTAGACGAATCAATGTGTTGCTGAAATTTAAGGCCGCGCTCAACTCGAAGGTTCATGTATTGGGAAGTTAAGGAACCGTTAATCCCGTTTGACTCTGCAATTTCTCGGGACCTAGGATCGAGATGACGGGGGATGCTTGGGTATGGGGTTCATCCTTGGCTCTGTCTCGTCGGGTTCCAACCTCCAAAGGGAGAAATTGACATGAAGAAGCTCATGACGATGACCCGGCAGTTCCGCGACGATGAAAACGGCGCTGCCATGGTCGAATATTCGATTTTGATCGGCATCATCACCGCCGCGACGATCACGTTCATCATCGCCGTTGGTGTGTATGTCACCAATTCGTGGACCACGCTGTGCAACAATCTGTTGACCGACACCGCAAACAGTACAAACATGACCTGCTGAACTAGAATACGCCAGGTCCCGGGGCGATCCTCGGGCCTGGCGAAACTTTTATCGCAAGGCAACCTCAGGCTGAGCGCCATCTGTTGGCGCTACGGTGAGTTTGTTTGAATGGGGCTCGGGGTAAATGCGCGCCAACACACTCATCATGATCGTGCTAGCCAGTATATTCGGCGTGCTCGCGGTCGTGCTCGTCAATATCTGGCTGGCCGGCCAGCGCAGCGCAATGGCACAGTCGAACGGCACGCAACGCGACACGGTTGTGGTCGCGGCAATGCCGCTGAAATTCGGCGACGCGCTGAGCGCCGACAAGCTGCGCGAAATTCCCTGGCCGGCAGGCGCGATACCGGCAGGCGCGTTCAAAACGACAAAGGATGCCTTGGCCGGTGAAGGCACAAGGCAGGCGCTTCAGACGATCAGTGTAAACGAACCTATTCTCGCCACCAAGATCACAGGTCCCGGCCAGCGCGCCACGCTTTCAGCAGTGCTCGGCGACGGCATGAAAGCCGTTTCCATCAGGGTGAACGACGTGCTCGGCGTCGCCGGCTTTGTCTTCCCGGGCGACCGGGTCGATATACTTCTGACGCGCACCGCGCGTGGCGAGGATGGCGCGGACAAGAGTTTCGTCGATGTCTTGCTGCAGGGCATGAAGGTGCTCGCCATCGACCAGGTGGCCGATGTGAGCAAGGACAGCCCGACCGTTGTGAAATCCGTGACGGTGGAGGCCAGCACCAAGGATGCGCAGAAGCTGACATTGGCCGCAGGCGCCGGCCAATTGTCGCTGGCGCTGCGCCAGGCGGCGGCCAGCAAGGGCGAGACGACTGAACGTGTGACGCTTTCGGACTTGACCGGCGATACGCCTGACGATGTCGCCAAAAGGCAGGCCGAACTCGACAAGAAGGCAGCGGCTGAACGCAAGAGTGCCGAAGACAAGATAGCCGGGCTAACCCAGGCTGTTGAAAGAGTTGGGAGCCGCCTTGACGAGTTGGGCAAGGTCAAGCCGGCTCCGGCCGTTGCCTCGGCTCCGGAAGTCCGGGAAGTGGTCAAATACGTGCAACCCGAGCCACCGAAGAATGTGTCAGTAGGCGTGTTCCGGGGTGTGAAGCTCGAGACATATGACGTGCCGCGACAACCATGATAAGATGCGGCTAATGAGGTGGGGCTGCCAGCGGTAGCAGCAGTGGGGAGACGGGGATGCAGGGGTTTTGCGTAAGGTTGGCTGCGGCCGCGTTGTCCTGTCTGGCGGTAGTAACGCTATCGAACCATTCGGCCGAGGCCGCCGACCGCTTCGTCGACGTATCGAATCCCGGCGTCCATAAGATCTTCCTGCCGATGTCGCAGTCGGTGACCATCCAGGTGAACGCCAATCTGGGCGATATCGTCGTTGGCGACGAGAAGATTGCCGATGCCCAGCCGATGACCGACCGTACGCTCTATGTCATCGGCAAGGGCGCCGGCACCACAACAGTCAATCTGTTCTCACCTGAAAAGCGCTCGCTAGGCGTCATCCAGATCGAGGTCGGTGTCGACGTCAGCGACATGGCGCAGGCAATCCGCCAGGTGGCGCCGCGGTCGCGTATCGAAATCGGCTCGGTCAATGGCAGGGTCAGGCTTGGCGGCCATGTCAAGGACGGCGCAACGCTGGCGGCCATCATGCAAGTGGCGCAGCAATATGGTCCCGACGCCATCATCAACTCAGTTACCGTCGACGACAGCCAGCAAGTCAATCTCGAAGTGCGCGTGCTGGAAGCCAAGCGCAACGCCGGCCGCGACCTTGGTGTCTCGATCAGGAGCACGAACAGCAGGGGCACGACCCGAACAGGGACGGGCGTTGCGGCTGTCGACAGTGACAATGTGGTGCTCGGACCCGGCGATCTGCTCTCCGGCCTGCTCTCAAACAGTAACCCATTTGCAGCACTGATCACCCGCGTCATCGACAGCAACATCAAGGTCGATCTGATCATCGAGGCACTTGAGACTAAGGGCGTGGTGCGCACGCTCGCGAATCCCAATCTCACCACGCTTTCCGGCGAACCGGCCAGCTTCAACGCCGGTGGCCAGGTCCCCATCCGCAGTGTCGACAAAAACGGCGAGGTCCAGATCGAATACAAACAATTCGGCGTCAACCTTCTGTTCACGCCGATCGTGCTTGACGACGACAAGATCCACATCCAGCTTTCGCCGGAGGTCAGCGACCTGACCGGCTTCACCACCGCTGGAGATCCGATCTTCACCAATCGCAAACTGTCGACCGTCGTCGAATTGCGCGACGGCCAGAGCTTCGCGGTCGGCGGACTTCTGTCGAGCAAGACCACCAAGCTGCAGGACCAGGTGCCGTGGCTCGGCCAGGTGCCGGTCATCGGCACGCTGTTCCGCAATTCGAGCAACCAGAAGGAAGAGACCGAACTGGTCGTCATCGTGACGCCGCACATCGTGCGGCCGGTGAAACCCGGCGAGCAGCTGGCAACGCCATTCGACAAGACGCGGCCGGCCAACGACCCGGAATTCTTCGTGCTGGGCCAGCTCGAGGTGAACAAGGACATGATCCGAAAATATGAAACGGGCGACGGCGTCACCGGCCCCTATGGCCACATGCTGGACTTCAAATCGAAGGACAAGATGCTCTATGTCAAGAAATAGCGCCTTGATCCTCATCCTGTGCACCGGCCTGCTGACGGGCTGTGCAGCGGACTATCTGAACCATTACGACACGGTGACCTTGGCCGCCGGTGACACGCAGAAGTTCAATTCGATGCTGCAGACGGTCGACCCGCTCAACCCGGCTTCGAAGAACACGCATATCGAAGGCGATGGCACGCGCGCTGCCGCTGTTGCCCAAGCCTACAAATATCCGCCGCCGCCACCGCCGCCGCCGGCGATTACGGTCAATGTCGGCGGATCCGGTGTGACGACGACGCCGTGAACTGAAAACGGAAGGATGCGGAGGGCGCCGGGCATGCGAGGGCCTTGGCGCAGGAAAGCAGAGAGTAAGGTCATGTTGGGGACCATTCGTGCCTTCTGGAACGATCAACGCGGCGTAGCGATGATCCTCGTCGCCATCATGCTGCCGGTGATTATCGGCTTTGCCCTGCTGGTCATCGATATGTCCCGCGCCAACAGCCTGCATAACGACCTGCAAAAAGGCGCCGATGCATTTGCGCTCGCCGCAGCGGCTGAGCTCGATGGCGGGACCGATGCGATCACTCGCGCGGACAGCGCTCTTGCCACTCTTGTCAACAATACATACCGCTTCTCCGATCAGGGCAACCAGCAAACATTGGCGTCGAGCGGCATTACCTGGCGCTATCTGAGCAGTCTGCCGGCCAATGACAGCGACCCTATCACCAACGCAAACGTGACCACTGATGCAACCCTCGCCCGCTTTATAGAAGTGACTGTAACGCCGACCGGTTTCGCGGCGATATTTCCGGCGTCGTTCCTTTCTGGAAATAGCGCCAGCAACAGCTTCACTGTCGGAGCCAAGGCCGTCGCCGGCTTCAACAGCGCTGTGTGTGATCTGACGCCCGTCTTCATGTGCAATCCATACGAGATGGTCAATGGCACCAACAATGCCGGGGGTATCACACTGCAGCAGGCGGTGGCGGAGAGGCGATACCGGCGGCGGCTCATTCAACTGCGAACCGTTGGCGGCGGAGCTGCCTATTTTCCCGGCAATTTTGGCTTCCTGAGCACTGACGGGAACGGTGCCAAAGATCTGGCGACCGCACTTGCGTCATCGAAACCGCAGGCTTGCTTTAGCAAGCGAGGTGTAACTACTGAGACTGGCCAGAAGGCAGGCAAGGTAAAGGCTGCCATAAATCTGCGTTTCGGCATGGAAGAACCAAGTACACCCAATGCCTTCAAGACTCCGGAATTTGGACCTGCATCAAATGTCCGCAAAGGTGGCTACCGAAATAACAGCGGCAACACTTGCCCGGGCTTGAGCGACTTCGATTTTGACGTAGCGGGCAAGACGCAAAGCCTCGGATTGGACAACTGTTTCGCTACAGCAAACTGTCCATATCTAGGTGGACGTATGGGAGATGGGACTTGGAATTTCACGACCTATTGGAATATAAATCACCGCATTGGAAACAGTGCCAATCCAAAGCCAATCCCTTCAGATATTGCGGGCACCGGAACCGATCTGCCGACTCGCTACGAGGTTTATCGTTCTGAAATCCGTAATAATCTGATCGCCGACCCGTCTCCCAATCCCGCGAAAGAGACTGGCGTGCCCGAGAACAAATGCCAGCCTGCAGTAACCACAGTTGATCGCCGGCTTCTCTACGGAGCGATAATCAACTGCCAGGCACTGCAGGCGGATCCCAATGTCAATCTTAGCGGCAAGACGCCAAATCTTCCTGTTGAGGCGTTTGCCAGTTTCTTCATCACGCAACCCATAAGAACCGATCGCTGCACCGGCAAAGGAACGACCTGTTTCGACTATGACGCGGACATATTCGTCGAACTGGTCGACGTGACCGGCCACGCCGGCCAGGGCACGCTCAACAATTTTCTCCGCGACGAACCGCAGCTTTACAGGTGATGTGATGCTGACGGTATTGAAGTCATTATTCCATAAATTTGGTCGCGAGGAGCGAGGCGCGGTCCTTGTCGAAATGACGTTGATTACGCCCTTGATGATCAGTCTTTCGGCAGGCGTTTTCGAATTCGGAAACCTTCTTCACCAGAAGCTGCTAATTGAAGCTGGCCTCAATGATGGGGCTCGCTATGCAGCGCGCTGCAACCAGACGTTCAACACGGCGCTCAACTGCGTCGCCTATGCAAAAAACATCGCTGCCACAGGATCTTACAACTGCGGTGGAAATTGCACGGTTGCAAGCCGAGTCACGGGTTGGCTGCCGGCAGCCGTCACGGTCGATCTCAACCATCTCGTCATCCCGGTAACCGTCGACCCAAATACTGGTTTGGCGAACTACCACAGCGCGACCGCCACCGTCCGCGTGGTCCGGCTCGAAACGTCTTTCACATATACCGGCGCTTCCTTGCTCAACTATCTCGGCCTGGGACCCATCACCTTTTCGGCCGGCCACGAAGAACGATACACCGGGTGGTGAGATGCACGCATTAGCCCGGTTCAGGAAAGAGGAAGACGGCGCTACGATGGTGGAAGCCGCCATCAGCATGACCCTGTTGCTGATACTGACCCTCGGCTTCGTGGATTTTGGCTACGCTTGGTATCAATGGAATTCCGCGACCAAAGCCGTGGAAATCGGGGCACGTATGGCTTCAATCTCTGACCCGATCGCACCCCAAATCGCGGCGGCTGGACTGACGACAACACCAGGCGATCCGATCCCTGTAGGCAACTACGACTTTACGTGCAATGGCGCCACCAGCACGTGCAGCTGTGTCGGCACGGGATGCACAGCAACATTCACCGCCGCCAATTTCAACAAGATCTTTCGCGGAGACGCGACGGGCACCGGCACCTGCCCCCCACTCGCCGCAGGACAACGGCCGGGCATGTGCCATTTCTTTCCGATGCTCCTGCCCGCCAATGTGGTCGTGCGATATGTGGCCACGGGATTGGGTTATCAAACCCGTCCGGGTGGGCCAGTGCCAACAATAACCGTCAGTTTGCAGGGCGTGACATTCCAATTCTTCTTTCTCGGCGCCTTGCTTGGTTTCAACAACCTCACAATGCCCTCCATGCTGAGCACGGTCACGGGCGAAGATCTGAAGAGCACCGCGCCATGAACGCCATCAACACCAAGGTTACTCCGACCAAGCGAAAGCAGGTGGCGCTGTTCTCGTCGGATCCGAATTTCAAGCGCGACGTGGCGACGCGGCTCGATGCGCTGGCGATCTATGACGTCAGGGTTTCCGAGACGGATGATTTTCTCAAAGGTCCGCCGGCCGATACGCGTCCCGGCATCGTCATCCTCGATCTCGGCGGTGGCGAACTGCTCGGCAGGCCCGGCATCGTCGAGGCGCGCGCGCTGTGGGCGACGGTGCCGCTGATCGCGGTTTCCGATGAGCTGCCGTCGGAACAGACGCGCGTGCTGGTGCGCATGAACGCCTCGGACTGGCTGCACAAGCCGCTCGACGGCAAGGAACTGCTCAATGCGGTGACCTTCCACGATACCGGCAACCAGGGCACCAAAAGCCGGATCATCACCTTCATCAGCGCCAGCGGCGGCGCCGGCGCCACGACGCTGGCGCTTTCGGCGGCCGAATTCCTCGCCTCGAAATCGGCTGAGCGCGCGGCTTCGACCTGCCTGGTCGATCTCGATTTCCAGAGCGCCAATTGCGGCGCCTATCTCAATCTGTTCAACCAGTTCGATCTGGCGGGCATTATCAATCAGCCGGAAAGGCTGGATGTCGAGCTGATGGATGTCATCAAGCTCACGCGCCCCTCCGGTCTCACCCTTTATGCGTTCGAGAGGCCGCAACTGCCCTTCGAGCCGCACGGCAGCGATTTCGTCTTCCGGCTCCTGGACCTCGTCGCCTACCGCTTCGACGACATCGTCATCGACCTGCCCAATATCGAAACGCCCTGGCACAATTCGGTGCTGTCGACCAGCGACGAGATCTTCATCGTCTTCGAACTCAACGTCGCTTCGCTGCGGCAAGGCAAGCGGCTCTACAAGAAGATCCGCGAACTGCGCGGCAATGCGGTCAGCATCACGCTCGTCGCCAACAAGCACAAGCGCAAATGGTTCGGGAACCATTTTTCGCGCAGCGAGCTCGAAAAGATATTCAAGGCGCCGCACATCAAATCGGTCGCGCTGGACAACGCTCTTTTGACCGATGCCTTGAACCGGGCGATCCTGCCCTCCGAAGTGGATGGCAGGGCGCGCTTCAACAAGGATCTGAAGAAGATGTTCAAAGAGCGGCTCGATGACGCTGCCCGGTAGAGAAGGCCTCGTCCCCAGGCTGGCCGGCACCTGCGTGCTTGGCCTGGTGCTGGCGATGTGCGCCCCGGGCTTCGCCGAGGCGCGGTCGGGGCTTTCGGATCGGCCGCCGCTGCCGGCGATGGGGCCCAGCCTGCGCAAGGCGGTTGCCTTCGCGACCACCGAACAGCCGGGAACGATCATCATCCGCAAGAGCGAGAAGGCACTTTACCTGGTGACCCGCCAGGGCCAGGCATTGCGCTACCAGATCAGCGTCGGGCGTGACGGATTTGGCTGGACCGGGGTGGTGAAGGTCGGTGCCAAGACGGAATGGCCGCAGTGGCGCCCACCCCGGGAAATGCGCGCCCGTCAACCGGAACTGCCGGAGCTGGTGCCCTCGGGTCCCTATAACCCCTTGGGCGCGCGGGCGCTGTATCTGCTGCGGGACGGACGCGACACGCTCTATCGCATCCATGGCACCAACGATCCCTCGGGCGTGGGATTCGATGGCACGTCGGGCTGCTTTCGCCTTACCAACACGGATGTGATCGATCTTTTCAAGCGCGTGCCAGTTGGCACCAAGGTGGTGGTTCAATGACGACGATCAGCGACCCGCATGTACCGACTGTCTCGGCCGAGCCGGTTGAACCGCAACTGCTCGGCAGGGATGCGAGCCGGTCGCGGCTGGCGGTCGTCGTCGGCGTTGGATTGACCCTGTTTGCCGTACTGAACGCAACCGCCGCCATCTACCTCTATCGCGGCATCAGCGACCTGCGCACCGTGGAGGGACGTCTCGAGGAGCTCGGCGCGTTCGAGCAGCGGATCGTCGCCCGGCTCGACACGGTCAACAACGGTTTTCAGAGCCGGTTCGAAAAGCTGGACAGCCAATTGCAGGGCAATTTCAACGAAATCAACGGCAGCATAGCCCGGTTGCAACAAAACCTGCCCTCGGCGCGCGACGCTGACGTCTCGGGCGCACCGGAGCCCGTCGTCACGACGAGTACCGTGGCGGAAGCTTCTCCGGACACCGAAGTCGCGGCGGAACCTGCAATTGCCGATACGCCGCGGCCACCCAAGAGAAGGGTTGCCGCCGCGCCCCCTGGCCCGAACCCCGCCTACCAGCGAACGGAAACGCCGGACGGCAAGGTCTATTATCGCAAGATCAATTGAGGCGCATCGGGGTTCCGGTGAAGCCGGGCGGAGCCGAGCCTCATGCAGTTGCCGACGTCCGGACGTTTTCGAAACGCCCCATGCCAGACTAAAGATCCCGTCCCAAAGTCATGAGACGCAGGGCCAGAGCCTCACCGCGCAGCCGCGTCTCGCGAAGGAACGCGACGTGACAGTACGCGCAGGCCGCGAAGCCCAGAACGAGCACCAGGCTGTTCTGCCAGGTAAAATCGATCTTCAGGGCGAATTGGAGGCCGTTGGACATCGGAAATGCCGCGACCGTGCTCGCCGTCTCCGAATGACTGCTGGACGCGATCATCAGTCCGGCAAAGAGCAAGGCGACGTGGTTGGCCAGGAAGAAGGCGGCCGCCGGTCTCACACGGCAAGCGCTCCAGAACACGAGTGCCGCGGCAACCAGGATGACGGCATCCAGGGCCATCGAACCGTGGAGATACGGGTCGATCTGTTGCCAGAACATCGCCGATAAGGGGCGCAGTTCAAGCCAGATCCTCCACATGGCGGGGCTGGCGGGATAGCTCCCGAGCAGCATGGTCGCCATTCGCTCGCAGGCCAAAACCACCAGGATGAAAGCCGGAAAAGCGAAGAGTAGTATCGGCCTGCGCTTCATTTTAACCTCTACAATCTGGCATCAGCATAGATTGCAGAGATTGAGCGAGGCTTAACGCGCCACTATGGCCGTGCTTGGCAGTTCATTCGGGCAGCCCTCAATTCAGTATCGGCCGTTCATGCCGTGGTCGCATGATCTTGGCCGAACGCCGCCAAATTTCCGCGGCTGCCTTCCGGCCCATGCAGGCTTCATACGATTCTGCCGGCATCGAGCCGTATGTGCGCCTGGACTTTTCCACAAAAGGCGGCGATTGGCTGAAGCCGCAGCCAACCCATTTTTGTGCCATTTTTGCTACATTTCCCAACCTTATGGCTCAGATGAGCGATTCAGGCTCCCCTATATTAATAATAACTCACATATTTTCTTGAAATTGTTGGATAGTCGCCTGAGACAAGGTCAGGCTTGGATCAGCGCCGGCAAAAGGGCGCAGGGGAAATGTTGGGGCGGGTTAAAATGAATACGAGAAGCATCTCGACTGTGAGCAAGCGCCTTGGTCTTTTGATGGCGGCTTCGATGCTGACCTGCGCAAGTGCGAGTGCGCTTACGCTCAAGGAAGCGATGGCGGTCGCCGTCGAATCCAATCCCGAAATCGGCCAGGCCATAGAAAATCGCGAAGCAATCGAGTTCGAGCTGCGTCAGGCCAAGGGCCTCTATCTTCCCAGCGTCGACGTGGAAGCGTCGGCCGGGGCTCGCCGTCTCGACAATTCCTCCCGGCGCGCGCTCTCGATAGAGCATGACGCACTTTATCCGGCGGAAACCGATCTGACGGTTTCGCAGACGCTCTACGACAGCGGCGCAAGGCGGGCCGAATTGAACCGCCAGGCCTCGCGCGTCGACGGCGCGTCGTTTCGTGTGCTGGAGCGGTCTGAATTCATCGGACTCTCGGTTGTCCAGGACTACCTCGAATACATGCTTCAGGCTTCGATCGTGGCAGAGGCAAAGAAGAACCTGGGCTTCCACCAAGCAATCCTCCACGACATCCAGGAAGGCATTGCTGGCGGCGGGTTGAACGAGGCCGACCGGCAACAGGCCGAAGAGCGCCTGTTCGCGGCCAAGGCCCGCATGCAGGAAGCGTCGGAGGAGCTGGAGGCCTCGAGGATCCGGTTCTTCAAGACCGTCGGGAAGCCGTTGACCAATGCATCGAGGCCGGTCGATGTTTCCGGCGCGCTGCCAAGGTCTCTGGACGATGCGATTGGCCTTGCGCGGGAGAGCAATCCGCGCGTCCATATGGCCAACAGCGATATCGCCGCCGCGGCCTCGCTGGTGGATGCGGCTCGCGCGAAATACGGCCCCTCGGTCGTCGCCGAAGGCGTCGCTCGGGCTGGGTATGACATCGACGGTGACAATGGCGACACATCCGACCTGCAGGCACGCCTGGTGCTGCGGTGGAACCTTTATAGGGGCGGCATCGACAAGGCCAATGAACAAGAGCAGATCCGCCGCACCAGCGAGCAGCGGCTTGCGCAGCACCAGGTGCTGCGGGAAATCGAAGAAGCCGTTCGTACATCGTGGGATCGCCGCTTCCGGCAAGCCGACCTGGCAAAGACGCTGAAGCTGCAGGCCGCTTCCAACGAGAAGCTGGTCGCGTCCTATCGCGAGCAATTCAAGGTCGGGCAGCGCTCGCTGCTCGATGTGCTGGATGCGCAGAATACGCGTTTCAACACGGCGACACTGGCCGACACAGCATCCTACGCCTCTCTCTTTGCCCAATACCGGCTTCTCGCGGCCACCGGCCAGTTGCTGAAAACGATGGACATCCGCCCGCCAAAACAGGCCGCGGCCTATGCGCGGACCGAGTTCGGCGCACCGGAAACGGCCGACACGGAAACCTATGCGCGCACGCCGTCGGAACAGAAGAACGACCTGCCATTCGATATCCTGGCACCGGTCAGGAAAAAGTAAGCGAATGTAAGGACCGATCGAAAGTCCCTAAGGGCAGATCGTGAACCAGCAACCTAACATCCTCTCCCCGAAGGAGGCGTTCAAGGCCTGCTTCTCGGCCGTTGCCGGGTATCTCGGCAGGCCGAGCGCGCAAACGGTGCTGTTCGCCGGCGTGCCGCTGTCGGACATGCATATCGACATCGAAGCCATCCGGCATATTGCCGAGCGCATCGGCCTCGAAATCACCGAATTCAGCCATCGCGAGTTTCTTCGGGGACGCATCGACCTCCCCGCCATCGTGTTTCGCGTCAGTCAATTGCCGGTTGCCCTGCTGGCCGAAACGGAGGACGGCGCATTCACGACCGCTCCCCAGGAAGACGGCCGCGTAACCATCACGAAATCCGAATTGGCCGCCAGCTACATCAGTGGCGGCGTTTCCTTCTCGATCACATACGCCAACACTGCCGAAGGGATGAATGTCGGTTCGGCGCCGAAGATCGAGCGGCGACATTGGCTGACGGGGACGATGGGTCCGTTCTGGCGCACCTATTCGAAGGTTATCCTGGCGGCAATCTTCATCAACATGCTGGCCATCGCCTCGCCGATCTTCACTATGAACGTCTATGACAGGATCTTGCCGAACAAGGCGATATCGACGCTGTGGGTGCTGTCGATCGGGATCGCCGCGGTGATCCTGTTCGACCTGCTCCTGAAGACCGCCAGAGCGTCCCTCATCGACTATGCCGGGCGCAAGGCGGATCTGCGCATTTCCTATTTGCTGTTCGAGAAAGTGCTGAACTCGTCCCTGTCGGCGCGGCCAGGCTCGACAGGCGAATATGCAAATCGGGTGACACAGTATGAATTCGTGCGCGAATTCTTCACGTCCAACACCATAAGCGTGTTTATCGACACCGCCTTCGTGTTCGTCTTTCTCCTGGTCATCTATGCGATTGGCGGATGGCTGGTCATCATACCGGCGCTGGCCTTCGTGGCTTCCGTGATCGTCGGGCTGATCACGCAACGGCGCATCGGCAAGCGTGTCGCGGCCTCCATGAACGAGGCCTCGCAACGGCAGGCCCTGCTGGTCGAATCCATCTCCACACTGGAGACGATCAAGTCGCTGCGGGCCGAGGCGTATCTGTTGCGAAAATGGGGAGAGCACTCCAAGAACGCGTCCAACACATCCGAGAAGATCAAGCAGCTTTCGGCGGCGGCCGGCAACATAACGCAGGCCATCCAGCAAATGGTCACCGTCGCCCTGATCGTGGCAGGCGCCTACGCCTTCTCGGAAGGACACGTCTCCACCGGAGCCATTATCGGCACCGTGATGCTGGCCGGCCGGGCGGTGTCTCCACTCGGCCAGATCGCCATCACCTTGTCCAGGCTTCGCCAAGCCATGCTCTCCTTGCGCATGGTGAACTTGATCATGGCGCAGCCGGAGGATCGCCCGGATACGGTGGGTTTCGTCAACCGGCCCATTCGCAACGGCGCCATGGTGTTCAGGAATGTCGGGTTTGTCTATCCGGGCTCCGAGAACGAGGTCCTGACCGGTCTGAATTTCTCGGTGAAGCCAGGTGAGCGCATCGGCATCATCGGCCGCATAGGTTCGGGAAAGACAACGATGGGCCGGCTGATCGGCAGGCTCTTCCTGCCGACGTCAGGCGAGCTGCTGCTGGACGGGATCGACATCCGCCAATACCACCCTTCGGAGGTTCGCGCCGCGGTCGGGATCGTCGCGCAGGCCAACGATCTGTTTTCGGGCACCATCAAGGAAAACCTCCTGATGGCATGTCCGGAGGCGACCGATGAGCAGATCGTCGAAGCGGCAAAGGCTGCCGGCGTCGACGATTTCGTCTCCCGTCACCCGCGTGGCTACGACATGAATGTCGGCGAGCGCGGCACCAATCTCTCGGGTGGCCAAAGGCAGACGATGGCGATTGCCCGTCTGTTGCTGACCAGACCGAAAATCGTCTTCCTGGACGAGCCGTCGGGTTCGATGGACCTGGCTTCCGAGCGGCAGCTGATCAAGCAGCTCAAAGTGGCTTTCGACAGGAACACGACGCTGATCATTTCAACCCATCGCTTCAGCATGCTCGAACTGGCCGACCGTCTTATCGTCATCGAGCAAGGCAAGATCGTTGCCGATGGACCAAAGGACCAAGTGATACAGGCGCTGCAGAAAACAAGCACCTGAAAAACAGACTTATTGAACGCATTCAATGCGTTGGGGTTAGGACATGCTTGCAAGGGAAGACCGGCCGCCGCTTTTCGCGTCGGCGTCCTTGTTCATCATAGGGGCACTCTTTGTGTCTTCCGTCGCCTGGGCGTCCTTTGCCGAGGTCGACGAAATCGCGCGCGGCGAAGGCAAGGTCATACCGGCTTCCAAGACCCAGATCATCCAGGCCAGCGAGCCGGGCGTCGTTCAGGAAATTGCCGTGAAGATCGGGCAGATCGTCAAGAAGAACGATCTCATCATCCGCCTCGACAACACGATGAACACGTCCAGCCTCGGCGAGCAACAGGCCAAGGCACGGGCGCTCCAGACGCGCATTGCACGGCTGAAATTCGAGCAGACCGGCAATATCGACGGTCCATTTCCCTGTCCGGCCGAAATCCAGAAGGTCGCGCCGGAAATCTGCGACAACGAGCAGAAGCTGCTCGTTGCGCGCCGTGACAACTTCCAGGTCAAGCTGTCGGTCCTCAAGTCGCGCCTCGATCAGCGCCTGAACGAATTGGACGAAGCCAACGCCAATCTCGATCGCCTCACCAAGAACCTCGAAGTCAGCGACCGGGAAACGGCGCTGGTCGAATCCATGGTCAAGAAGGGGCTGATGGCCAGGACCGAGCAGATCCGCGTCGAGCGGGAGCAGACCGAACTGCATGGGCAGCTGAACCTCGCCGGTGAAACCGTCAAGAAAGCCAAGGCGGCCATCACCGAAGCCCAGCTTCAAGTCAACGAACTCGGCCTGCAGCTGCAACAGGAGGCGCTGAGCGACCTGACCCAGGCGCTGGCCGATCTTTCGGTCGTCGATGAGACCATACGCGGCGCCACCGACAAGGTGGCGCGCACGGACATCCGCTCGCCTGTCGACGGCATCGTCAACACGCTTGACATCAACACGGTCGGCGCCTTCGTGCAGCCCGGCGCGGTCGTGGCCGGCATCGTGCCCACATCCGAGACCCTGCTGGTCGAAGCGCGGGTTTCACCGCGCGATGTTGCCTTCATCCGGCCGGACCAGGACGCGCTGATCAAGATTACCGCCTATGATTTCTCGATCTTCGGCGGCATCGAGGGCAAGGTCTCCAACATCACCGCCGACAGCCTGGTCGACCAGAAGACGGGCGAGCCCTACTATCAGGTGCGCGTCGCAACCGAGAGGTCGACGCTGACACGGGATGGCAAGACCTATTCGATCATCCCTGGCATGATCTGTTCGGTCGATATCAAGACCGGACGCAAGACCATCCTCACCTATCTGCTGAAGCCGATCAACAAGGCACGCGAGGAGGCAATGAGTGAACGATAACATCAGCTCTCCCGCCGCCGATCGCGAGCGGCTACTGCCACCCATGGCGACTGAGGATTTCGAGCTGGAATTCCGGGTTGTGGCGCGTGGCGGCACGCGACGCGGCATTCGTTTGGAGCGGGCATTCTGGACCACGCTGAAGCAGATGGCCGAAAGCCGCAAATGCACGATCGGCATGCTGATCGACGAGATCGCCGAAAGCCATGCCCACACAGGAAACCTGACATCGGCAATCCGGGTGGCCTGCATGCGCGGACTGGCCGACGAAAACCAGACCTTGCGAAGGCTTGCGTCGATCAAGACGATCAACGCCATTCTGGTCGCCTGCCCGTCGCCGGCTTTTGCGCTCTCATCGTCGAAGAGGATCCTGACTTTCAACGCGCCGTTCCAGCAACTGGTCAGGCGTCAATTGCCGGTCGCGCCAAGCGAAGATGCGCGCCACGACCTGAAGCTTGCCCTGGATCTCAATGTCGCTGACATATTCGCGCGGCTCGACGCCAATGGCGAAACGCCGGTCGCCACCGGTTTCGTCATCGGCGCGGGCGACCGCCGCTACCGGGGGCAATTGAATGCGGTGCGAGCGCCGGTGCTCGAACCGGAGTTGCTGATGGCCTTCGTTTTCGGCGGCTAGTGCCTATCGCCCGAAAGTGACCCCAGTTCCGGGGAGACGACACGAGAGCGAAGGCGTGCCGAACCGGGTGCTTCGCTTGGCTATGCTATGGCTGCAGGCCCTCGCCAGGTGCGACCGTCGCAAGTCCGCCCTTGATATCGGCGACCTGGGCCGCGCCGGGCCTGGTGCCGTGGATCCACGCGCGGTCGGTGCTGAACGAGTACAATGGCACGTAGTCTGGAAGATCGCTGTCGCGCGAGACGACGTTGCTCAGGCTGTCCAGAATGAAGACGCCGCTGCCGGTGCTGACCGACAGCACGGCATGAAAGAAACCGCGCTTGCGATCCTGCAGGACGACGAGCGACATGCTCTGCGCCGGAATGCCGGCACGCAGCAGCGCCGCCATCTTGAGAATGGCGAAATCCTCGCAGTCGCCCGCCCGCCGCTCGAGAATTTCGGAAGGCTTGGCCCAGTAGTCGAGCTTGCCGTAAACCACGCTGTCCTTCTTGTAGGCGATCGCGTGATTTATGCTCGAGTTGACGAAGGATAGCTTGTCCACAAACCGCTTGTCTCTGGCGGCGTTGACGATCGCGGTGAAGATGCTGTTCTTGCCGTCGCACGCAGTGCCCGCGGAACAGTCGACGATTGCCTTGTAGACCGGCGCCCAACGCGCGGAGACCGGAAAATTATGCATGGACAGCGCAACCGATCCGAACACGCCGGGAATGATCGCCGCCGTCTGGATGGGATCGATACCGGCATTGCCTTGCACCGCCGAAAGGCCGGTTTCCTGATCGCTGGCGGCTGGACCGTAGCTGCCGAGAACCATGCCTATCCTGTAGGCCGAGGCCAGCTGCCAAGGCTGCGGCCGCAGCAGCGAAATGCCACCGAGGGCAGGAGGCGTTTCGACGTTCGCCAGCAGCGAATCGACACGATCGGCGCCGGCTGGGAACGTGCTGGCGAGCGATGGATGCGACAGGCCGAAAATGCCGATTGCCAGCAGCAGCGCTTTGAGCCCGGTTGCCCCCAGGGCAGATTTTTCTTTTGTCATAACGCCCACCTTTGACTGTGGACGCTACCAATCTCGTCTCAAATTATTGGAAATGAAGGTGGATAAGTTTTCTGTACTTCATGTCAGTTGTTTTGTGTAAAATTTTATACAAATTTATACTTCTGTTTACCAAGCGACCAAAGCCAGACCCCGCCAAGCGGATTGCACATTGGCCAATGTATATCAGGTTATATGTTTCGAGTTTACCACGCATAAAAAATGCCGAAGCCTGCATACCAGGATATATGAAACGGATTGCGGGACAGTTGCAAAGTAGAAGTGGCCCATGTCTCTTTCCGGGAAATGCCGGAGGGGTTTGGCTATGACCACCAGTAACGATTTGGACACCGTCTCTCATTCCTGGGACGAGCACTCTCAACATAACGGCCTGCCGTCGCAGGCGCAGATGCAGGTCGCGGAGGCCAGCCCGGCGCAAAAGGCCGCCCCGGCCGCCGCTGAACCGGTTCCCGTCGATGTCGGCAACGGCACGCCCGTCAAACCGGAAGCACCCGCGGAGGCCAAGGCCCCGGCGGCAGCCGCGCCGCACGAATATGTGGCCGACGCCAACCATGTGGTGAAGCTTCCGGCCAACGTCTCGATCGACAACATCAAGGTCGACGGCCATAACCTCGTGCTCGAGCAGGCGGACGGTTCGGTGATCGTCATCAAGGACGGCGCCCTCAACGTGCCGACCTTCATCATCGGCGATGTCGAAGTGCCTCGCGTTGCCTTGATCGCGGCGTTAGAAGCAAGTCATGTCGACGTCGCCTTCGGCGCCGACGGATCGATATCGGCAGGCGCTGGCGGTTCACCCTCGAGTGCCGGCGGAGACTTCTCGATTCCGCCCGGCGGTATCGGCGACGGATTCGGTCTCTCGGCGCTATTGCCGCCGACGGATCTGGCGTTCGGTCAGCCGGATCATCGCGAGCTGTTCCCGTCTTTGGTCGACAGGCCGGTTTCGGTGGTGGCCACGTCATTGCTCACCCCGGACCAGGCGGCCAGTGAAACCGGCCTCAACGGCGGCCCGTCACAGTCGCCGGGTAGCAACGCGCCGAGTAGTGCGGAAACCTCCGGGGTCGGATCGATCAGTGTCAACGCGCCGGATGGGGTCGGGTCAATCGTCATCAACGGCGTCGCCGTCACCGCTGCCGGCCAGCAGATTCCAGGCCAGTTCGGCTACATCACGATCCTTTCCTTCGATCCCAACACCGGCCACATCGACTACGATTATACGGTCACCCATTCGGTCACCCATCCCGATCAGACAACCGGATTTGATCCCAGCGACACGGTTCCCGACAATTTCAGCGTCACGGTTACGGATGTTGACGGCGATTCGGCCAGTACCACTTTTGCCGTCGCTATCATCGACGACGTGCCGACGGCGGTTGCCGATACGGACAGCGTTACGGAAGGCGGCACGGTGAACGGCAACGTGATTGCCGGGCTTGGCAGCGACGGCAATCCGGCTGGCGCCGACACTAAGGGCGCCGATGGCGCTTCGGTGAGTGGCGTCACCGGCGCCGGGGCGACGACGGTGGTGGGCGGAGAATTCCATGTCGTTGGCCAGTACGGCACGCTGACGCTGAGCGCGGACGGGACCTACAGCTACGTTGCCAATGCCAACATCAGCAACGCTTCGCCGGTGACGGACACTTTCACCTACACGCTGAAGGACGGCGACGGCGACACCTCGCAGACGACGCTGAATATCACCATCAGCGACGGGGTTGACCCGTCGGTGCTGACGAACGCGATCATCACCGTGGACGAGGCAGGGCTCGGCACCGTCAATGCCACCGGCAGCGCGGCCGCGACCAATGTCGAGGACGGCAGCGGAACGGTATCGTTCCATGCCGGTTCGGACAACATCACCGGGATGGCGTTCACGTCGGTCGCCGGAATCACGGCGGACGTCAACGGGGTTGCCGGCGCCGACATCGTCTGGACGCTCGTCGGCCCGACGCAGATCACCGGTTCGATCAACGGCGTCGATGCCATCCATATCGACCTGGTCGCATCGTCGCTGCCGATCCTGGCGGGCACCGACGGGTTCGCCACAGTCAATGTGACGCTGCTCGACAACTTCCCGCATCCCGACGCGGGTGGGCAGAACGTCATCAACCTGACCGGCATCAATGTGGTCGCCACCGATACGGACGGCAGCCAGGCGAGCGCAACGGTTCAGGTCAATGTCGACGACGACATACCGGTTGCGGTGAATGACGGTCAGTCCGCGACGGAAGGCGGCGCGGCGATCGTGGCGAACGC